>DATARK010000013.1:0-27501 GCA_036264175.1 Solirubrobacteraceae bacterium | reverse complement strand
AAAGCAAGCCCGCTGGGTCTGGCTCGTAGCCGTCCTCGCAGCAGTCCTCGTACCGGCTGCATCGGCCGCCGCCTCGCAGTACGTCGCGTTGGGCGATTCCTACTCGTCGGGCGTGGGAACTCGCGTGTTCTACGAAGAATCGGGCAGCTGCAAGCGCAGCCCGAAAGCCTTCGGTCCGCTGATCGCCGCGGCGAACGGCTACACGCTGAGCTTCCAGGCGTGCAGCGGCGCCAAGACGACCGACGTCAACGCCAACCAGCTCGGCACACTCAGCAGCTCCACCGCGCTCGTGACGATCACGATCGGCGGCAACGACGCAGGCTTCTCCAACGTGATCATCAACTGCGCGCTCTACTACTTCACGTGCGGCTCGGCGATCAGCGAAGCCAACAGCTTCATCGCAAACAAACTGCCCGCGCTGCTGGAAGCGACGTACAAAAAAATCCGCGAAAAGGCGACGACGGCGAAAGTCGTCGTGCTCGGCTACCCCAAGCTGTTCACCAAAGAAGGTGCGACGTGCAACGTCAACTTCCTCACGTCCTCCAATGAGAAGAAACTGAACGAAACTGGCGAAAAACTCGACGCCGCGATCAAGGCACGAGCGGAAGCGAGCAAATTCACGTTCGTCAATCCGACCGCGCCGTTCGAAGCGCACGAGGTGTGTTCAACCTCGGAGTGGCTCAACGGCCAGTCCAACCCGCTCGAAGAAAGCTACCACCCGAACGTGAGCGGTCAGGCCGACTTCACGACGCTCGTCAAAGCCGTCCTGTAGTCGCGCGGCCCGCACGAGCAGGGCTCGTGCGCCGCTGATCCGGCGAGCCGCCCGCAGTCGATCGAGGCTGCGGGCGGCCGCTGGCACGCCCTATTCTTGAACCATGAGCACGACCGCACGCGCGACCGCACGCGACCCGGCGGGAGTTGGCGCGAGCGAGCGCTCGACTGCGCCCGACCGCGTGCTGCTGATCGAGGACGAGCCGGGCATCGTCGACTTCCTTCGCCGCGGCCTCGCGGACGAGGGGTTCTCCGTTGAGGCTTGTCTCGACGGTGTGGAGGGCGAGCGCCTGGCGCTTTCAGGGCGCTTCGATGCGATCGTGCTCGACCTGATGCTGCCCGGACGCCCGGGCATGGAGATCCTCGCCTCGGTCCGCCGCGCCTCGCCCACACTGCCTGTGCTCGTGCTCAGCGCGCGCGGCGAGATCGAGGACCGCGTGCAGGGTCTGGAAAACGGCGCGGTCGACTACCTCGTCAAGCCGTTTTCGCTGGTTGAGCTCGTGGCGCGGTTGCGCGCACAGCTGCGCGTCGTGGCGCAGGCCTCAGAAGCCGTGCTGCACGCGCAGGACATCGAACTGAACCTGCTCAAGCGCCAGGTCCGTCGAGCCGGCTTCGAGATCGCTCTTTCCACGACCGAGTTCGAGCTGCTGGCCCACCTGATGCGCCACCAGGGTCAGACGCTGTCGCGCGAGGAGATCCTCAGCGCGGTGTGGGGCTATGAGCACGATCCCACGACCAACGTGGTGGACGTGTACGTCGGCTATCTGCGGCGCAAGCTCGCGCGCCCCGACGATCCTGCTCCGATCGCGACCGTTCGTGCGGTCGGATACCGCCTCGGCGGCGCGGGGGCGACCCGAGCAGACTGATGCGCGCCTTGCTTGCCCGCGGCGGGCTGCGCTGGCGGCTGGCGGCGTGGGTCGTGCTCGTTCTGCTGATCTGCACCGGCATCAGCTTCCTGGCCGTCTATCACGGGACCGGCCAGAAGCTGCGCGCGCAGGTCGACACCGAGCTCAATGGCGACGCCGACGAGCTCGGGCACAGCCTGCAGCTGGCGCGGCCGCAAACGCCCGAGCAGGTGGTTGGCGCGTCTGACCGCTACGTGAGCAGCCAGCCGTTCGCACCCACCTCGACGCTGCTGTTCACGCTCACGCCCGGCGCCCGCACGAGCACCAACCGCCCAGAGCTGTTCAGCCAGGCGGTTCCCGACAACGGAGAGTCATTCGCGCAGCAGGGTGAAGAGAACAAGCTGTCGCAGAGCCTGCTCAGCGCGCACGTCGGCTACAGCACGGTCACGCTTCCGGACGTGGGCGACCTGCGGCTGCTCAAGCGTGCGGTGCGCCTGCCCGGCGGGCGCACCGTCACGGTCGGCGTCGGCGAGCCGCTGGCTACCGTTGCCAACGCGCAGGCGGGCGTCGCGCGCGCGTTCATCCTCGCGGGCATTCTCGCGCTGGCCGGCGCGTTGCTCGGTGCCTATCTGATCGGCAATCGCCTGACGCGTCCGTTGCGTCGCATGGCTTCGCTCGCCGCGCGTGTCGACGCCGGGGACCTGCACCCGCGCATTCACGACCCGGGCGGGCAGGGAACGGAGGTCGCGGTGCTGGCGGAGGCCTTCAACAACATGCTCGACCGGCTCACCGAGGCATTCGCGGCGCAGCGCGCCTTCGTCGCCGACGCCTCGCACGAGCTGCGTACTCCGTTGACCGTGGTCGCCGGTCAGCTGGAGGTGCTGGCGCGTCAGCCTGACCCGTCCGCCGATGACGTTCGCCGCGTGGAGCGCCTCGTGCAGGCGGAGATCGCGCGCATCGGCCGCCTGGTCGACGATCTGCTCGTGTTGGCCCGCAGCGAGCAGCGGGAGTTCCTGCGCGTCGAGCCGATCGAGCTGCCGGCCTACGTGAGCGAGCTCTGGGACGGTGTGAAGCTGCTCGCGACGCGACGCTTCGAGCTCGGTTCGGTGCCCTCGGGAACGCTGCAAGCGGACCCCGATCGGCTCGCGCAGGCGCTGCGCAACCTCGTCACCAATGCGATTGAACACACGGCGATCGAGCACGGGCTCGTGCGCCTGCGCGTCGAGGCCGACCACGAGGGACTGCTGCGTTTCGTCGTCGAGGACGACGGCCCGGGGATTCGCGCAGACCAGCGCGAGAGCGTGTTCAACCGCTTTCAGCGAACCGATGCGGCACGCGACCGCGCCTCCGGCGGAGCCGGGCTCGGGTTGGCGATCGTACGTGCGATCGCCGATGCGCATGGGGGCCGTGTGACGGCCGAGGAATCGGCCGAGGGTGGTGCCCGCATCGTGCTGGAGCTCGGCCGCTTCTCCGCGCGGCCCGCGAACCGCGATGCGTCCGGGGACGTTCCCGTGAAGGCGGTCAGCTAGCCGAGAACGACGGTCGCCGGCACGTGCTGGGTGATGCAGTGGATGTTGCCGCCGCCGAGCAGGAGCTCCCGTGCCGGCACGCCGACGATCTCGCGATCGGCAAAGCAGCGCGCGAGGATCTCCGCGGCCTGGTCGTCGTGGCGCTCGTCGAGCAGAGGAAAGACGATGCGCGAGTTGGCCGGGTAGAAGTTCACGTAGGAGGCCGCCAGGCGATCGCCCGCACGTCGCGGCATGCTGCCGTGCGCCGACTGCACGCCGGCGGCCTCGTGCTCGTCGATTGCGATCGGACCGGGCGAGGGCAGTCGAATCACCTCCAGTGAACGTCCGCGCGCGTCAGTCGCCGCTTGCAGGCGCTGCTCGGCGTCGCGCGAGATCGCGTGCTGGGGATCGCTCTCGTCGTCGCAGTAGCTCAGCAGCACGACACCGGGGCGCGCGAAGCAGGCGAGGTTGTCGACGTGGCCGTCGGTCTCGTCCTCGAATACGCCGCTGCCAAGCCAGATCACCCTGCTCGCGCCGAGGTGCTCGAACAGCGTCTGCTCGATCTGCTCGCGCGAGAGCTCGGGGTTGCGGTTGGCGTTGAGCAGGCACTGCTCGGTGGTCATCACGGTGCCCTCGCCGTCGACGTGCACGGCGCCTCCCTCGAGCACGATCGGCGCGCGATAGCGGTCGGTGCGTTCGATCTCGAGCACCTTGCGCGCAACGCGCTCGTCGCGATCCCACGAGGAGTACAGGCCGCCGTTGGCGCCGCCCCACGCGTTGAAGTGCCAATCGACGCCGCGCCGCGAGCCGGCTTTGTCGATCACGAAGGTCGGTCCGGTGTCGCGCATCCAGGCGTCGTCGGTGGAGATCTCGACAACGCGAACGGAGTCCGAGAGCGAGGCGCGGCAGCGCTCGTACTGCGCGTCGGAGGCCGCCATGGTCACCGGCTCGACAGCGTTGATCGCCTCGGCGACCTGCGCATAGGCGCGCTGGGCGGGCTCGGCGCCGTCGCGCCAGTTGTCGGGCCGCTCGGGCCAGGCCATCCAGCAGCCGGCGTGGCGCTCGAACTCACCGGGCATGCGGTAGCCGTCGGCGGCCGGTGTGGATGCGAGTGTCGCGCTCACGGTGGCTGGCATATTGTCACTGCAGTGGCCGAGAAGATTCAGCTGATCGAGGCCGACGGGCTGCTGGACTCGCCGGCACGCACCCGCCCGCCGCGCCGCGCACCGTTTCGCGTCGCGGCTGTCCAGCAGCGCTGGCACGCCGACCCCGCAGAGCACGAGCGTGCGCTGGCGCAGGGCATCCAGCGGGCGGCCGCTGAGGGAGCGCGGCTGGTCTGCCTGCAGGAGCTGACGCTCAGTCGTTACTTCGCGGTCGATGCCGCCGGGCCTGAGAGCCTGGGCGTCGAGCCCGAGCTGCTGCCGGGCGGGCCGACGTACGAGTTCGCCGCGCGCATGGCGCGCGAGACCGGTGTCCACGTGCACGCGTCGCTGTATGAGCGGGCCGATGGGGCCGACGGGCTGGGCTTCAACACGGCGATCGTCGTCGCGCCCGATGGCGCGCTCGTCGCGCGCACGCGCAAGCTGCACATTCCGGTCACGGAGGGCTACCACGAGGATCGCTACTTCCGGCCCGGCCCCGGCGACGGCGATCCGTTTCCGTTGGTGGCGCTTGGCGAGGCCCAGCTCGGGCTGCCGACGTGCTGGGACCAGTGGTTTCCAGAGGTCGCGCGCGCCTACAGCCTGCGTGGCGCCGACGTGATCGTCTATCCCACGGCGATCGGCTCCGAGCCCGACCATGCCGAGTTCGACACCGAGCCGCTGTGGGAGCGCGTGATCCTCGGCAACGCGATTGCCAACGGCGTGTTCATGGTGGCCGTCAATCGCATCGGCGAGGAGCCGCCGCTGACGTTCTACGGCTCGTCGTTCATCTGCGATCCGTACGGACGAAAGCTCGTGCAGGCGCCGCGCGACGAGCCGGCGGTGCTGGTCGCCGATCTCGACCTCGACCAGCGCGAGGACTGGTTGGAGCTTTTTCCGTTCCTGCGCACGCGGCGACCGGAGGCGTACGCGTCGCTGACCGAACCCGGCGCATGAGCGCACATCGTCGCGCGGTCGGCGCGCGCGGGCTCAGGTGACCGGGGGAGGGTGTCCTTCGGCGCTGGAGGAGAGCTTCTCGTCCCATCCGCACGCGGCGCACGCATGCCGGAAGGCCGAGTGCGCGAACTCCAGCGCGTCGGCATGAGGATTGGCGCTCGCGTGCACGTCATCCCAGTCCAACACGAACTCACCGAGCGTCTCATCCCAGCGTGCTGCGGCGGGCGCGAGCTTGGCCTGTGAAAAGCCTTCAGGTGCGGGGTGTGCGTAGGCGTAGAAGGCGGCCTTTTCGTACTTGGAGTCACCGGGCCACCAGCCGACCGCCACCTCTTCGGCATCCATCGCGTTTCGCATGATGAAGTCCTGCGACGGCGGGTCGGCGCCCTTGCCGGAGAACAGGCTCACGCTGAGGTCGAAGGAGCCCCACCAGGCGTTGACCGGCGTCGAGCGCCCGCGATAGGGGGCGCGGAACTCGGCGAGCACGAGCGCCGCGCGCGTTGCCGCGGCGAAGTAGCGCTCGACGTGCTCGCGCTCGTACGTGGCGTGCTCGAAATCGCGATCGAGCGGGACGCTCCACGCGACCTCCTGCGGGACGAGGCTGAGCTCCACGGGCCCGGCGAGCTCGCCGACGGCGTCGAGCACCGCTTGCGTGACCTCCGCGACCGGCCGATCCGGCGTCAGCGCGACGTCATGCGCGCGCCCGTCGCTGTGCTCGACGCGCGCAAGGTGCTGGTGCAGGTCCAACGCCACGACGAACGCACCTGAACCGTCTGGAGCCGGCAGCGGAGCCGTCTCCCAGCCGCGCGCGGTCAGTCGCAGCGCGGCGTGCTGGAGCTGCGGCTCGGCCGGCGCCAGGCGTGCCGCGAGTTTTCCCAGCAGCTGTGTATGCGTGTGCAACGTGTCGCACGTCGCGCTCCACTGCTCGTAGGAGATCGTGGGCCATGCGGAGCTCATCCGATCAAGCTACCGCCAAGCGGCGATCGATACCTCAAAGGCAGCACGAAACTCCCCGCCAGGCTCGACCGTGCGCAGGCGATCGCCGCTGACGAGCGCGTTCGTCGGCGCTGTCATCGGCTCGAAGCACACGAAGCTCTGCCCCGGCTGCGCGAAGACCTGAGCGAAGTCGTAGCCGCGAAGGAACGCCAATGAGACGGTGCGACCCTGGGCGGAGGCGGAGAATCGCGGCTGCGGCGCCAGCGCGCCATAAGCGTCGTCCCAGGCGCTATTGCCGAGCGCCAGACGCCGCGCGGTCATGGCTTCGCCGTCGCCTGTGGGAATCATTCGATCGTCGAGCCGCAGGTGCGTGGCCGCGGGCAGGCGCACCTCCCAGTCCGCCCGCTCGGTGCCGGGAATCGTGAGGTAGGGGTGATACCCGAACGAGACCGGAACGGCCGTGGTCGAGCATGCACGCAGCGTTGTTTGGAGAGTCAGCGTGGAGTCCGTCACGGCGGCGTCGAGTTCGAGCGTGTGCGGGAACGGGAACACGCCAAGCAGCTCCCCGCGCTCCCAGTCCATGCGTGCACGCAGGCGGTCGGCCGTCGCACCGTCGGCGTGGTCGAGCAGTTGCCAAGGCAGCAGTCCGGGAATGACTCCGTGAATCGGCAGGCCGTTCTGGTCGTGCGCCATCAGCGCAGACTCGCGATCGAGCTCGACGGTGCGGCCGGCCGCCGCGTAGCCGAAGCTCGCCAAACGGTTGGCCCAGGGATGCAGCAGGGGGATGCCCATCGTCGATCCGCGTTCGGCGTACGCGCGCACGCCGCGGCGCTGGGCCAGCAGCTCCTCGCCGCGGAAGCGCAGTGAACCGCACAGCATGCCCGCGGCGGGCACGAACGTCGCCCGCAGGGCGCCGTCGGGCGATGCGATCACGACCGTCTCCATGCCCTGCGCTGAGAACGTGTTGGCGCTGTCTGTCACGAGTCATGTGTAGCGCAGGCCGGCGAGGCGTTGGCGTTTAGGCGTAGGGCATCGCCGCCCATGCCGGCGCTCGCTTATGTGCGACGGCGTTGCTGTCGATCGCGCCCGCAGCTAGTCTTACGGGGTCCGCGAGGGACGGGGTTGGTCATGAGGGTGCTAGAGGGTTTCGATCGAGCGAGGGTCGGCCGCTTGACCGCGATGGTGTTGGCTCTGTCAGCCATGGCAGGTTGCTTCATCGGAGTGTCTTCGGCGGCGGCCGGGGTGATCAACACAATCCTCGTCGGCAAGGCTCCCTATGCCGTGTCGTCTGACAAAACCCACGTCTGGGCCCTGGGCCCCGATGCATCACCAACACGCCTCAAAACGCCCGGACCGGTCTCGTGCTCCGCGCTCACGGGAGGCGGCGAACCGGCCACGGGAGTCGTGAAGTTCAAATGGGTGCCGAAAAGCAAACCTGCGACTGCGACAGGGACGCTGACCATGCCCTTGGTGGCGGCATCGACGACACCCCTTGAAACCTCCGAAGTGACGACGGGTCCGGCGTTCGAATTCTCCGGCGAACTAACGACCGGCGCCCATGCGCCGCTTGCGTTCTCCGGAACCGCCCTGACGCGCTACATCGGCGCAGCGTCTTGCGGCCACAAAGGCGTGAATGTGAAAACGGTCGAAATCAGCCATTCGGAAGTCGGCTTCCCTTAGCGCTCGGACGCGCTCCTCTGCGGCTCGGCGGCCAACCGCCAGCTCACGAACAGCGCGATGGCGGCTAGCCAGCTGACCGCCAAAAGTCCGATCCAGATTGGTCTGGCCACGCCGAGATCAGGCGGCATCGTCTCCACCGGACGACTGAGATGCGTCAGTACCAGCGCAAACGCACCCACGATCGGCATCGCCCCGGCGATGAGTGCCAGGACTCGCACGCCAGCAATCTGAATGCGCTCAATTGCACCCTCCTCGGGACGCACGACGATGTAGCCCAGCACCAAAGGTACGACCGAGAACAGCACCACGGTGGGCTCCAGGTGCGCCGCTGCGGCGTCGAGGCCAATGAATGCCGCAGTCATCAGGATCGCCAAGGCGAGTGCCGCGAGCATGCAGCCGGTAACGAACCCCTCCCGCTTTGTCCCCAACCTGATCTCGACAAATACGCGGTGAGACGGAGCGGCGCCCGCACCAAGATAGATATGGGCCCGACGATCAGCGATCCCGGCGGAAGTCACACGGGGTGCCTTGGCATCGAGCACACGTCGCGCGTCTGGATCAGAAGACGACGCTAGCGTGACGGCCGGTCCGTACTCGAGGAACTGGCGGCCGCTTTCTGCTCCGACGAATTCGTCGGAATGGCGTCCGGTGACCTTCTCCACCGACGTTACGGTTGGGCCGGAGTCGTGCGGCTCCACCGCTGCCGAAGGCAGTGCAGTGACATTGGTGGACACCATTCGAACGCAACCGCGAGGCGCGGTGACGTCGAGGTGAAACCGAGTTCGAGTGCCGACGTGCGGAAGTGTAATGGCGAGGTTGCTCATGCTCCAAGAGCACGCGACGGCCAGTCTCCGCCAGCCGCGAAGCGCTACACGGCAATCGTCGAAGTACGAAAACTTGACAATGGTGTCGGTTCCGGGGTCTCCAGTGACCGGCACCCAGAGCACCGAGCTTGCCGATAGTTGGCCTGCGAGGTCCACGGTCGCCGCGATTTGGCGCGCGAGCTCGACATCGCCTTGCTCTGCCTCGGCCTCGAGCTCCGCGCGCAGTTTTTCTCGCAGCTCGCGATGCAGCTGGCTCACAACGGTCTCGAGCTGCTCATCGACAACGAGATCGGCGTCGATCAGAGACTCGAGCGACGCAAGCAGAGGCAGCGGGAGGCTGCGGTTGGTCTGCGACGCCGCGCCTAGGGCCAAGTTCGCCATGCCCCGCACCAAGCCGAGGTCGAGCCGCTTGTTGGTAGCACGGGTGTACAGCGACGCGGGAAGTTCGTCCGGCCCGACCAGGTTGAATCCCACCAGGGGCGGCCACTTGGGAAACACCGATATCGGCACCAGCCAGGTGTTCGGGGCGGCGCGGTCCCCGAGGCTTGGCAACCCTTCGGGTATCTCGAAGTCAATACTCACTCGCCGCCTCGCCATGCTGTCATCGACGAACTCGAGCGATTCGACACGACGGTAGAGCCAGCGCCGACGGTCCGCGAACTCGGCAGCTGCATCTTTCCCTATTTTCAGCCAGAACTCCGAATCGTTTGCCCGGCGGGCGACGTGGTCGGCTCCCGAGAGCAGGGTCGGATTGTGATGCCCCGCCTCCACGGCGTCGACCATACACCTTTGCTCTGCTCGGGAGCATCCGCATGGGCGACTGGTTGCAAGATGGCGAACAACCCAACAGCCTCTGCTTTGTTCCGGTCGTTGTCATCAGCGAAATGCATCGCCGATTTGCGACGCACTCAGAGAATCTTCTTGAGCTGCCGAGCTTCAATTCACAGACGGTCGCCTGCTCCAAGGAAAGAGCGAGCTGGCGCGAGTCGACCTCGGCGCCAGCCATCACCGAAGCGGGCCGGCGCATCGACGTGAGCTGCTTGAAGCGGGGCCGGCAGGGTTTTCCTGGAGCCCACAGACCGCGCTGTCCGCATGCGCCTACCTAGATTACTAAAAGACTCTAAAAGAACTAAAGAAAACTAAAACCCGGAGGTCGTTATCGCCGTGGACCTAAGCGTCGCCTCGCTCCAGTCGCCGACAGAGAACTCGCCGACCTGTCTAGCGCTGGCGGCCCAATCCAAGCGTCGACGGCCGCCTGCAAACCGCCCTAGGGTGGGCGATTTGCAGGACCTTCTTCATGCGCCCGAGTGGACTCGAACCACCACCCTGTTTACACAGGACAAGGCCCTCAACCTTGCGCGTCTACCAATTCCGCCACGAGCGCAGAGAGCGCGAGTATAGCCCCGCAGCAAGGCTCCAATGCGGCGAGCGTCCGCGCCCCGGGCTGCAAACGGTCCGCCACGCTTGTATCCGTCCACGAGCGGCGCTACAGTGCGAACAAGTGTTCGTTTCAGGCCACCGTCCACCCGACCAGGGAGCCGTGCAGACATGGATCTGACCAAGCGCCAGCAGGAGATATTCGACTTCATTCGCAAGTACTCGGCGAAGTACGGGTATCCGCCGACCGTGCGCGACATCGGCAAAGCCGTAGGCCTCGCGTCCTCGTCGACGGTCCACGCGCATCTGGCCAACCTCGAGAAGCTCGGGCTGCTGCGCCGCGACCCGTCCAAGCCGCGCGCGATCGAGCTGCTCGACCGCGCTGTCGGCAGCGCCGTGGATACGGTTCGCGGGATGGTTCGCTCGGAAGGGCTGCCGCTGCTGGGCTCGGTCGCGGCCGGTCAGCCGATGCTTGCCGAGGAGAACGTCGAGGACTACGTGTCCGTGCCGGAGATCGCCGGCGGGGGAGACGGCGAGTACCTGCTGCGCATTCGCGGCGATTCGATGAAGGAAGCGGGAATCATCGAGGGAGACTTCGTCGTCGTTCGCCCGCAGGACACCGCGCGTGACGGCGATGTCGTGGTGGCATTGCTCGGCGAGGAGGCGACGGTCAAGCGCTTCTTCCGCGAGTCCGACCACATCCGTCTGCAGCCCGAGAACGTGACGATGGAGCCGATTCGCAGCAAAGAGGTCACGGTGCTCGGACGCGTCGTCGGCCTGCTGCGCAGCGTCTGAACGCCCTCCGCTGGTCGGCGCGGGTGACAGGGGCGGACCAGGGCTTCACAGCGCTTGGCCGACGCGTTACCGTGGGAGCGCGGATCAGGCAACCGCGGAGGCGAAGCCTTCGAGGAAAGTCGGGACATCGAAGGGCAGGGTGGTCGAGGAATCGACCCGAGGAAACTCGCGGGAAAGTGCCACAGAAACAAACCGCCGATGGGCCGTCCCACGTGAACGGCTCACAGGCAAGGGTGAAATGGTGCGGTAAGAGCGCACCAGCGTCGCGGTGACGCGGCGGCTGGGCAAACCCCTCCCGATGCAAGGCCAAACAGGACCGCTCGTAGGCTGCCCGCCGAGGTCCAGGTAGGCCGCTCAGATGGATGGTTGCTCAACGACAGAATCCCGCTTATCGATTCGCTAAGGAAAAGCCCCGCTTCGGCGGGGCTTTTCTATTGGCATGGCGCGCCGTCGGGCGACCGAGACCTACGCCTGCCCGTTTCGCCTTCGCGCGGCCGCTAGCGCGCCGACGCCAACGAGCAGAGCCAAGCCGCCGACGATCAGCGCCGCCAGCGCAAGCCCTTTGCTCGAGCTGCCGCCGCCAGAAGCCGAGCTACGGCTCGCGGCCGCGGGGCTCGCCCCGCCGGACGACGCCGCGGTCTGCCCGGCTGCCGGCCCCGCCTCTGCGCCGGCAACGTCTTCGATGGCTCCGCCCTTGGCGGTCACGTTGATCCTCGGCGACGGGTGTTCGGCGTCGAGCGAAGGGTCGATCCAGTGCGCCGCTTGGCCGTTGCTGTACGTCTCGACGGTCCTGAATTCCAGCGGCTTGCCGGCGGCGTCGTCGGGGATGGCGACCGACAGTGGAAACTCGGCGAACTGCCCGTCCTGGATCTTGCCCAGCGGCCCGGTCCACGTCCACACGAGCTGCGCCACCTCCGTGCCGATCGATTCGCCATCCTGCTTCACCGGCGTGGCGAGCTTGCGTTCGATCGTGCGCACGCTCCAGCCGGGCACGTCGGCGTAGTCGACGCTCGTGAAGCCCTGCGGAAAGAGCACATCGACCTTCTTCACATAGGCGCCCTGCTGCTCGCCAGGCACGACCAGGTTGAGCGTCGTGAACGCGCCCGCGGGAATTGTGTTGGGGTGAATGCTCACGTGCGCCTCGGCATTTGCCGCGCCCAGCAGCGCCGCAGCGGCGACGAGCACGGCGATCTTGCTGGCCTTCATCGGACGGTTTCCTTTCGCTCGGTTGGCAATGCGTCTCCGCGCGGCGCTGCGATGTCGCGTCGTCGGATCATCTGATCGGCACCTTCAGGGTGCGCGTGTGCTGTTCGAATTCGGAGACGCGATCGGTGATCGCGATGTGCCAGCTGCCGGCTGGGCTGAGCACGGCCGAGCTGAGGATGTAGTGCCCCGGGCCAGCGCGCGTCAGCTTCAGCGGCAGTGGGCCGATGCGCTTGGCCGGCAGCGACGCCGTGGCCGTCAGTTCGCGAGTCTGCGTGAACGGCGTGCCGGTCTTCGCGTCGATCAGGTAGAGATGCGCGCTGTTGGCGCCGACCTCGGCCGGTTCGACCGTCATCTCCAGCTGTGCCGGACCGAGCAAAGCGGTCGTCGAGTAGGGGCCGGACGCTTGATCGATCGGCGGCGTGTAGCTGATCAGCGCTGCCGTCACGCCGAGCACGCCGATCATCACGGCCAGCTCACCACGCATCGTGCGACGTGCCAGCACGCCTGGCAGTCCAGGCGTCAGACGCGCGTCCACCACACGCTGCAGAGCCGGCAGCACGCGCTCGCGGTTGACCCAGCCGAAGGCGATCAGCGCGAGCAGCAGCGCGACCTTGACGATGATCAGTGCACCGTAGGTGCTGTGCAGCAGCGCGTGCAGGCTGCGCACGTCGATGTAGGCCTGCAGTACGCCCGTCACCGCGATCGTCAGCACAGCCGCGAGCGCCAGCGGCGAGAAGCGCGACAGCGTGCCCAGCAGCAGCCTCGCGCGATCGGGTCCGTCGAGCTCGCGCGTGGCCGCCGGCAGGGCCAGCAGCAGACAGGCGATGCCGCCGACCCACACGCTGGCGGAGAGCACGTGCAGCACGTCTGAGGGAAAGAAAACTCCGCGCGGGCTCTCCTGGCTGGCGTGACCGGCCAGCGCAGGTGTCAGCGCCAGATAGCCCGCGCCGAGCGCCAGCAGCGCCACCAGCACTCGTGACGGCGGCGCTGTGTCCTCGCGCGCGAGCGCTGCTGCCGGCACGAGCGGCCGTCGCATCGCGCCGGCGATCGCCAGCACCGCCGCGATCGCGAGCCAGTCGGCCGCACGCACGGTCCACACCGTGCCGAAGCGACTTTCCAGCGTGCTCTGCAGCACCGAGCTTTTCAGTGAGGTCCACAGCGACACGCCGGCGGCGCTGGCGCCCTGCAGCAGCACGCCGAGCACGCTGACTACGAAGCCCAGCGCGGCCGCAGCGTAGAGCAGCCGGCGCAGGCGTCGCGCGAACGCCGCCGACGCCGCGAGCCACTGCGTCCGCTCGTCGGCCAGCGCCGAAAGCGCCGGCAGCCATGCGATCAGCAGGAACGCCAGGCCGCCGAGCAACAGCGCGATCGACAGGTAATCGAGCGCGCGCACGACGCCGAACGCCACCTTCGTGACGTGCCCGCTCTCGCCGCGCGCGATCAGGCCCGGCACCGTCACCGCCGGCAGCGCTCCGGCGTGGCCGACGTTGAACACCAGCCCGCCGTAGACCACGTGCGTGTCGGCGGAGACCACGCGGTAGGTGGCCGTGTACGTGCCGTCAGGCAGATGCGCCTTCAGGCCGACGCCCATCCAGTGCGAGCGGCCCTGCGGGTGTGTCACGTTCAGATCGTCGACCTCGTCGCCGCGCGCGTCGTACACGCGAACCGCGCCCAGCGTTCCGCCGACCGCCTCGTTGAACTCGAAGATCACCGTCTTCGGCTGGCTGGCGACGGTCGTGCCCGACTGCGGCGACGTGCCCACGAGCTGCGCGTGCGCCAGCGCGGCGGGCGCGAACCACAGCGCAAGCAGGCATGCCGCGAGTGCCGCCGGCGCGGCGGCGCGGCGCGGGCTTGGTCTTGGTCGTCGTTCGTAGTGGTCGGTGAGCGCGTGCGCGGTGCCATCGCGTGCGCTCGCCGCCGGTCGGCTGAGCAGCATCGTCTCCTTCACAGAGCCGTGTCGGGTGAGCGAGATCCAGAGGCGCGCGTCGCAACGACCCGCGCGAATGCGCGGGCTTCTAGCCGATCGCGCGCAGCAGCCGCGGCGGCGGGCGCACGGCCAGCGAGCGCGCGATCAGCAGACCGCCGTGAACGACCGCCGTCAGCGCGCGCGCTCGTGCACTGCGCGCCGAGCGGGCGCGCGGCCAGCGAGTGATCTGGCTGTGGCGCTCGCGAAGCGCGGTCAGCAGCCGCTCACCCGGATAGCGGCGCGCGAGCAGCAAGCCGACCAGCAGAAGCGCCGGCAGCACGAACAGCAGCCCGCGGCTTTCACAGGCCAGCGCGACACCCGACAGCACAACCGTCGAAAAGGGACCGACAGCGATGGACCAGCGGCGGGTGCTGCATGCTCTCAAAGCCCGCAAAACCCTACAACCTGGCCCCTGTGGCCGTGCCACCGCATGCTGATTCTGAGTTGGAACCTGTTTCACGGCCGCTCCGTGCCGCCTTCGCGCCGCACGCTGGCAGACGAGTTCGCCGCAAAGCTCGCCGCATGGCGGTGGGATGTCGCGCTGCTGCAGGAGGTGCCTCCGTGGTGGCCTGCCGAGCTTGCGCGTGCGCTCGGCGCCGACCAGCGCACGGCGCTGACCTCGCGCAACTCGCTGCCCGCGCTTCGCAGCGCTGTCGCCCGGCGCGATCCCGAGCTGCTCAAGTCAAACGGCGGCGGCTGCAACGCAGTGCTCTCGCGCCTGCGCATCGTCGAGCATCACACCATGCGGCTGCGCTCGTGGCCGGAGCGCCGTGTCGCGCAGCTGATCCGCCTGAGCGACGGCGCCTGCGTGGTCAACCTGCACGCCAGCACACGCCGAGCTCGCGCCGAGCGGGAGCTCGCTCAGCTGTGGCAGCGCGCGCTGCAGTTCGCCGGCGGCGCGCCGCTGATCCTCGGCGGCGATCTCAACCTGCGCGAGCCCGCAGCGCCCGGCACGGCGATCGCGCACGTCGCCGCTCACAACGTCGACCACGTCTTCGCTCGCGGCTTCGCCGCGACGGGTCAGGCGCAGGTGCTCGAGCGGAGCGCCTCGCTCGGCGATCGCCAGATCGAGCTCTCCGACCACGCGCCATTGCGCGTCGACGTCGGCGAGCAGCCTTAGTCCGGCCGGTGCTCCTCGTCGGCCTCGCCGTACTCGCATGCGGTCGGCTCCTCGCTGTCGCCCTCGCCGTAGGCGTCGCGCGAGATCTTCGCCGGCGAGTGGCCGTCGCCGTGTGAGGTGTGTTCGATCAGTTCCTGCTCGGCGAGCTCGAAGCCCTCGGACTGGCCGCCGCCGGCCTCGTCGACCGCCTCGCGCTCGCGGCGGCGCCGCTCGCTGAGGCTGAGCAGCGGATCGGCGGGCTCGTCCTCGGCCATGCCGCCACTGTACCCGCTGGTGCCTTGCTCAGCTCACCTACATAGCCGATCAATATTTTAATAATTAATCCCGTCCCCCGTAGGGGTATGCTGAAGCAATGGCCGACAGCGACACGACGACAACCGCAAGGGGCTACACCGCGAGCAAGGACGAGCTGCAGCGGCGTCTGGCGCGCATCGAGGGGCAGGTGCGTGGCGTCTCCAAGATGGTCGCCGATGACCGTTACTGCATCGACGTGCTCACGCAGATCGCCGCGATCGAGGCCGCGCTGGACAAGGTCGCGCTCGGACTGCTCGACGACCACGCGCGCGTGTGCGTTCTCGGCGGCGAGGCCGATCAGCGCGAGCAGCGCACGCAGGAGATGATGGCCGCCGTCGCGCGGCTGATGCGTCGCGGTTGACTACTGCGCGAGCTGCTCGCGCGAGGTCTGCATCAGCGTCGGCGTGCCCTTCAGCTCGCCCAATGCGTCGAGCATCGGGTCCAGCTCGCAATCGATCTTCGCCGGCCACTGCTTCGGCGGATGCTCGTCCAGCGTCTTCAGGCCGTTGCCCGTGATCAGCGCCACGACCGTCTCGTCGACCGCGAAACGCCCGGCAGCCGCGAGCTTCTCCAGCACCGCGATAGTCGTGCCGCCGGCAGGCTCGGTCAGCAGGCCCTCCGTCGCGGCCAGCAGGTCGATGCCCGCGAAGATCTCCGGGTCTGAGGCGAACGCCGCCGTGCCGCCGCGTTTGTGCACCGCGTCGATCACCAGGTAGCCGTCGCCCGGCGCGCCGATCGCCAGCGAGTGCGCTGCCGTCTCGGGCATCACCGGGTGCACCTCAGCCTCCTCGGCGAGAATCGCCGAGGCGATCGGGTTGCAGCCGCTGGGCTGTGCGATGTGGATCGCCGTGCTCGCCGTCTCGGCCAATCCCAGCAGCTCCAGCTCGATCAGTCCCTTGTGCATGCGCGAGGACAGCGTGCCGCCGGCCGCCGGGCTGACGATGTGCGCGGGCGAGTTCCAGTCGAGCTGCTCGACGATCTCGAACGCCGCCGTCTTGGCGCCCTCCGCGTAGAACGGGCGCAGGGTGATATTCGCGAAGTCCATGCCGGTCGATTCGGCCACCTCGCGCGAGCGTCGGTTGGCTTCGTCGTAGTTGCCCTGCACCTGGATGACCTTCGCGCCGAGCGCCATGCAGGCGCGCGCCTTCATCTCCTCCAAGCGGTTGGGGTAGACGATGTAGGCGTCGACTCCCGCCTTGGCCGCAAGCGAGGCCACAGCCGTGCCGACATTGCCCGTCGACACGCAGCCGATCTCCGTCTTGCCGCGCTCCAGCAGACGCGCCACCGACATCGACACGACGCGGTCCTTGTAGGAGAGGCTCGGCCGATTGCTCGAGTCGTCCTTCAGATACAGGTTGGCGATGCCGAGCTCCGCGCCCAGTCGCTCGGCGCGGATCAGCGGTGTGTAGCCGGAGTGCCTGCCAACTCGCGCCTGGGCGGCGGCGTCGACGATCGGCAACAGCTCCTCGAAGTGCCAGATGTTGTGCGGCCGCTCAGAGCTGGGGAAGTCCTTGAAATGGCTCGCCGCCAGCTCGTAGTCGTAGACGATGTCCAGGCCCTTGCCGCAGTCCGGGCAGGAGAAGGCGCTTGACTCCAGAGGATATTCGTTCTCGCAGCGGTGACAGACCAGCGCGGTCGCACACGAGCGCGTCCGTTGCCGGGATCCCTGCCTGGGGCTCTCCACTGTCTGCGGGCTCATGCTGCTACGCCCAACGATACGCCCGGCCACGGCGTTTGTGGGGCATTCTGGGCATTTCCAAACGACAGCCACAGCTCCTCGGCGACGTGCGGAGCGAACGGGCCAAGCAGTTGAGCCAGCAGCGCCAGCGCGTCCAGCAGCGCGTCGCTGTCGGCGGGCGTGAGCGCGCCCTGGCGCGCGAGCACGCGCTTGTCGAAGTCCTTGATCCGATCGAACAGCCGCATCACATTGCGCACGGCGCTGTGCATCTCGAGGCTCTCCATGTCCTCGGTGATCTTCTCCGCGCCCTTCTCACACCACTGCGCCAGTTTCAGGCGCAGGTGCTCGGTGGTGTCTCTGATGGGCTCACCCTCGGCGTCCGTGGCCTCGCCCTTTGACTCGGCGCGCTGCTCGGCCGCGGCGATGCGCGTCTGTGAGAACTCCCAGACCTGCGTGAGAAAGCGGTTGGCGCGAAGCACCGCGGAGTCGCTCCAGTTGAGCGTCTTCTGTGGCCGCGCCGCGTAGAGCACCGCCAGGCGAACCGTGTCGGCGCCGTAGCGCTCCACAAGTGCATCGGGATCGACCACGTTGCCCAGATGCTTGCTCATCTTGCGACCGTCGCTTATGACCATCTCGTGAAACAGGCAGCCGGCGAACGGCTCGCCGTCGGCGAGGAACTCCAGCGGCCCGATGTCGCGCAGCGCCTTGGTGACGATGCGTTGGTCGAACACGAAGTTGCCGCTGTCAGAGCCCGCGACCACGCGCTCGGAAGGCAACCATTGGCGCAGGTCTGAAAGCGCAAAAATCTCCTCCAGCGTGTCCTCGCGCGACTCCGGCGGCACGGCAACCGGCACCCACAGCCACAGCGCGTCGAAGTGGCAGTCAAGCGTGTCCGTCTCGCGCTTTGCCGGACCGTCGCACAGCGGGCAGGTCGTGTTGACGAAGTCATCCAGCTCGGCAAGCGGGTTGCCGGTGCCGGTCGGTGTGATGTCCAGCGGCAGCAGCACCGGCAGCTGCTCCTTGGGAATCGGCACCGCGCCGTGCGTGTCGCAGTAAACGATCGGAATCGGCGTGCCCCACGAGCGCTGGCGCGAGATCGAGAAGTCGTCGGCCTTGTAGCGCACGGCCGGGCGGGGGGTGGAGGCCGCGCCCGAAGCGGTAGTCGGCGGCTTGGCCGCAGCGCTTGAGGCGCTCAACAGCTCGGGCAGGCGCTCGGCGATCACCTCGTCGGTGCGGTCATGCTCGGGCACGCCAAACGCCGCCGTTGCGCCGAAGCGCCCGTCGACCGCCGGTGAGATCAGCACCGGAAGCGGATCGCCGCCGGCCGGCGCCGGCAGCCAGTAGCCGGTGTCGATCAGCGCGATCGCGCGCGCGTCGCGCGAGCTTCGCTCCAGCCCACCAGAGCGCAGCTCCTCCAGACGCTCGCGCACCGCGTCGTCGGTCACCCAGGAGTCGATCTCGGGGTGCTTGGGCGACAACAGCACGAAGCGCGCCAGCTCCAGCGAGTCGGCGTGCGGCGTGAAGACAGACAGCGATGGCCCGTCCGGACCGGCGCTGAGCTCGACCTCGACGCCGTCCACGCGCCCGAGCACGAAGCGCTGGCTGGCCAGTGCGACCTCATCCCAGCGCCCGCCCGCCGCGAGCTCGTCCAGGCGCATGTCATTCTCCTGCGTGTAGGCGCTGATGCGCAGGTACCAGGTGGGACGCTCGATCAGCCGCACGGGGTTGTGACAGCGCCAGCACAGTCCGTCCTCGACCTGGATCGTCGCCAGCGTCGTCTGGCAGGTGTCACACCAGTCCACGTTGCCGGTCCCGCGGTACACCAGCCCGGCCTCCAGCAGCGTCAGGAACAGCCACTGCGACCAGCGGTACATCACCGGGTCTGAGCTCGTGAACGTGCGCTCCCAGTCGAAGGAGAAGCCGAGCCGCTGCAGCTGCCCGGTCATGTGCTCGGCACAGCGCGCCACCCACTCGCTGGGCGGCACGCCGCCGGCGATCGCGCCGAGCTCCGCCGGCAGGCCGAAGGCGTCGAAGCCGAACGCGAACAGCACGCGATCCCCGCGCGCGCGTCTGAAGCGCGCGTAGGCGTCTCCAATGGAGTAGCTGCGCACGTGGCCGATGTGCACGTTGCCCGAGGTGAAGGGCGCAGAAGGCTTGATGTACAGGTGTGGCTGGTCGTCGAAGACGGTCGGCGTGCGCGCGGCCTCACGCTCGCTCCAGGCCGCCTGGCGGCGGGCCTCGATGGCGTGCGCGTCGTAGCGGATGTTCACCCCCTCGCTCATGTAAGACGAGGATATCCAAGGGCCTCGGTCACAACCCGCCGTTGCTATGCTCAAATCCAGTTGGCCGAGGTCCGCGAAATCACCCTCACGGCGCCCCGCCGACCCCACTTTGGCCCCGCCGCGAGCGGGGTCTTCTCGTCCGGACCGACTGCGAGGATTCTGCGATGGAGATAGAGATCGGACGCGGCAAGAAGGCCCGTCAGGCATATGGCTTCGACGACATCGCGATCGTGCCCTCGAGGCGCACGCGCGACCCCGACGACATCGATATCTCCTGGAAGCTCGGGCCCTATCAGTTCGAGCTGCCGATGCTCGCCTCGGCGATGGACGGCGTCGTCTCGCCGCGTACCGCCGGCATCATCGGCGGCCTCGGCGGGCTGGCGGTGCTCAACCTGGAGGGCATCTTCACGCGCTATGAGGACGCCGAGGAGCAGCTCGAGCGAATCGCCGAGCTGCCCAAGGATCTGGCCACGCGCGAGATGCAGGAGATCTACTCCGAGCCGATCAAGCCCGAGCTGATCGCCCAGCGCATCTCTGAAATCAAGGAGCAGAAAGTCGTCGTGGCGGCGTCGTTGACCCCGCAGCGCGTGCTCAAGTACCACGAGATCGCGATGGAGGCCGGCCTCGACGTGCTCGTGATCCAGGGCACTGTCGTCTCCGGCGAACACGTCTCCACCGTCTCGGAGCCGCTCAACCTGAAGGAGTTCATCCCGTCGCTGGACGTTCCCGTGGTCGTCGGCGGCTGTGCCTCCTACCACACGGGCCTGCACCTGATGCGCACCGGCGCCGCCGGCGTGCTCGTCGGCGTCGGACCCGGCGCGGCCTGCACGACGCGCGGAGTGCTCGGCATCGGCGTGCCCCAGGCGACGGCCATCGCCGATGTGGCACACGCGCGCTCGACGCACATGCTGGAGACCGGCGAGTACAGCCAGGTGATCGCCGACGGCGGCATGCGCAACGGCGGCGACGTGTCCAAGGCGATTGCGCTGGGCGCGGACGCCGTGATGATCGGCTCGCCGCTGGCACGTGCTTACGAGGCGCCCGGCCGCGGCTTTCACTGGGGCATGGCCACGTTCCATCCGAGCCTGCCGCGCGGCGCGCGCGTGGCGACCCACCAGAACGGCACGCTGGAGGAGATCCTCACCGGTCCCGCGCGCGAGAACGACGGCACGTTCAATCTGTTCGGCGGGCTGCGCACCTCGATGGCCACGTGCGGTCACAAGGACTTGGCCGAGTTCAACCGCGCCGAGGTCGTCATCGCGCCGGCGCTGCAGACCGAGGGCAAGGCGCTGCAGCGCGACCAGGGCGTCGGCATGGGCGCCACCAACGGGAAGGCAGCAGCGTTGGTGCATGACTGACCTCGCTGTCACGGCGCCCGACGTGGACGCCGGCGAGGCGGGGACCGTCGACGTGGCCGCGGAGCAGGTCGTCGTCTTGGATTACGGCGGTCAGTACAGCCAGCTGATCGCGCGCCGGCTGCGCGAGTGCGGCGTCTTCAGCGAGCTGCTGCCGCATCACGTGGCCGTGGAGGAGGTTGCCAAGCGCAAGCCACGCGGCATCGTGCTGTCGGGCGGGCCAGCTTCGGTATACGCCGAGGGTGCGCCGCGCCTGGACCGCGAGCTGCTGGAGCTCGGCGTTCCCGTGATGGGCATCTGCTACGGCATGCAGCTGCTCGTTCACGAGCTGGGCGGACGCGTCGAGCAGGCCGAGGTCGGCGAGTTCGGCCGCTCAGACCTGCACGTTTCAGAGCCCGGCGTGCTGCTGCGTGACATGCCTGCCGAGCAGACCTGCTGGATGTCCCATCGCGACACCGTATTCGAGCCGCCGCCTGGCTTCACGGCGCTGGCGTCCTCAAGTTCTTCGCCGGTGGCCGCAGTCGAGGACATCGCACGCGGCATCTATGGCATCCAGTTTCACCCCGAGGTCGTGCACACGCCCTACGGCCAGCAGATCCTCACGCGCTTTCTCACCGAGATCTGCGGCTGCGAGCAGACCTGGTCGCCGGCGTCGATCGTCGAGGACCAGATCCGCAGGATTCGCGCGCAGGTGGGGGAGGCCAATGTGATCTGCGGCCTGTCGGGCGGCGTGGACTCGTCGGTCGCGGCACTGCTCGTGCACCGCGCGATCGGCGATCAGCTGACCTGCGTGTTCGTCGACCACGGGCTGATGCGAAAGGACGAGGGCGAGCAGGTGATCAGCGCATTTCGCGACACGTTCAAGGTGCCCCTGGTGGCGGTCGACGCCGAGGCGCGATTCCTGGAGAAGCTCAGGGGCGTCACCGAGCCCGAGGCCAAGCGCAAAGCGATCGGCGCCGAGTTCATCCGCGTGTTCGAGGAGGAGGCGGCACGGCTCGCCGGCCCCGACGGCGAGGGAGCGCGCTTTCTCGTGCAGGGCACGCTGTATTCGGACGTAATCGAGTCCGGCGGCGGCACGGGCGCGGCGACGATCAAGTCCCACCACAACGTCGGCGGGCTGCCCGACGACCTGCAGTTCGAGCTCGTTGAGCCGTTGCGCGCGCTGTTCAAGGACGAGGTGCGCGCGGTCGGCGCCGAGCTGGGCCTGCCTGAGCGGCTGGTCTGGCGCCAGCCCTTCCCGGGGCCGGGCCTGGCGATCCGCGTGGTCGGCGGCGAAGCGACCAAAGAGCGTCTGAACGTGCTGCGCGAGGCCGACCACATCCTGCAGGAGGAGATTCGCAAGGCGGGCCTGTATCGTGAGCTGTGGCAGTCCTTCTGCGTGCTGCCAGACGTGCGCACGGTGGGCGTGCAGGGCGACGAGCGCACA
Source organism: Solirubrobacteraceae bacterium (assembly GCA_036264175.1). GTDB lineage: Bacteria > Actinomycetota > Thermoleophilia > Solirubrobacterales > Solirubrobacteraceae > Palsa-744. The sequence continues at coordinate 5,345 of DATARK010000013.1, read as the reverse complement.
TATGGCTATGTCGTCGTGCTGCGCGCGGTGACCAGCGACGACGCGATGACCGCCGACTGGGCGCGCCTGCCCTATGACCTGCTGGAGACGATCGCCTCACGCATGATCAACGAGCTTCGCGAGGTCAACCGCGTGGTGCTGGACATCACCAGCAAGCCGCCGGGAACCATCGAGTGGGAGTAGGTCGAGCGTGGTATCGCTGCTCGATTCGCGCAGGCCAGAACTTGAGTTCTGAGCTATGATGGCGCAGCGCCGCGCGGTCTACGCGTGGCCTTTTTCACGCCTATGGCTCCCTCGACGAGAACATACGTAGCGAAGCCGACCGACCGCGAGCGTAACTGGTTGGTCGTCGACGCGAACGGCAAGACGCTTGGGCGCATGGCGACGCAGATCGCCGACGTGCTGCGCGGCAAGCGCAAGCCCGAGTACACGCCGCACGTCGACACGGGCGACTTCGTTGTCGTGGTCAACGCCGAGAAGATCCACGTGACGGGCAACAAGCGCGCCGACAAGCGCTATTACCGCCACTCCGGCTACCCCGGTGGCCTGCGCTCGCGCACGTTCGAGGAGATGCAGGCACGCCGCCCGGAGGAGATCATTCGCCTCGCCGTCAAAGGCATGATGCCGCGCAACCGCCTTGCGCGTAAGCAGCTGACCAAGCTGAAGATCTACGCCGGGCCCGAGCATCCGCACGTCGCCCAGAACCCGCAACCTTTGGAGATCGACCGCTGATGGCCGACGAGGACACACCGCAGACGCCCGCGGACGCCGACAAGTCCGCCGAGGAGACGCCGCAGCACGCCGTTCCCAGCGAGGAGGCCAGCGAGATCGCCGGCTCGGCTGAGGACGCGGCGCTGGAGGCCGCCCAGGAGGCGATCGAGGCCGGCGGCGAGAAACCGCCCGAGCCGGCCACGGCCGAGCCCGTCGGCGAGGGACACGCTGTGCCCAGCAGCGACGCGCAGGAGATCGCCGGTGCGGCCGAGGATGCGGCGCTCGAGGCGCTGCAGGAGTCCGAGGACGAGGTCGCGATCGAGGCCGCCGTCGACGAGGACGGTGACGACGGCGCCGAGAAGCCGGAGTCGCCGGCGAGCGCCAAACCAGTCGTGCCCGGCGCGCACCTGGAGGTGGACATCGTTCCCGAGGGCGCCGACCCGCTTGGTCGCGAGCAGGGCTTCGAGGACCCCTACGCGGTCGAGGGCGAGGAGGGCGAGCAGGTCGTTGTCGCCGAGGGCGAGGAGCAGGGCGAGGAGACGCTCTCAGAGCCGATCGCCACTGCGGCGATCGACCTGGCGGCCGGCGCGCGCTACCGCGCAACCGGCAAGCGCAAGACGGCGATCGCGCGCGTGACGCTGCGACCGGGCAAGGGCACCTACCTGATCAACGGGCGCACGCTGGAGCAGCACTTCCCGCGCAACACGCTGCAGCGCAACATCCGCCAGCCGCTGGAGACGGTCGGCTACCAGGAGAAGATGGACGTCGTCGCACGGCTGCATGGCGGCGGCATCTCCGCACAGGCGGGCGCGCTTCGCCACGGAGTCTCGCGGGCGCTGCTCGAGGCCGATCCGAACCTGCGTGGCGAGCTCAAGCGCCGCGGCTTTCTGACGCGCGACTCGCGCGCCAAGGAGCGCAAGAAGGCCGGCCTGAAGAAGGCCCGTAAGAAGCCACAGTTCTCCAAGCGCTAGCGCCGGCCCGCAGGGGCGAGATGAGCCGCAAGCTGTTTGGCACCGACGGCGTTCGCGGCGTCGCCGGTGAGTTCCTCAGCGCCGAGCTGGCGCTCGCACTGGCGCGCGCGGCAACCGCACAGACCGGTGCCGAGCGTCCGCAGGTACTGGTCGTGCGCGACACGCGCGAGTCCGGTGAGATGCTGCAGGCGGCCGTCGCAGCCGGCATCAGCGCCGCGGGCGGCGACGCGCTGCTGGGCGGCGTGCTGCCGACGCCTGCCGCGCCGCTGCTGATCGGCCGCTACGACTTCGATCTCGCGGTGGTGCTCTCGGCCTCGCACAACCCCTATGAGGACAACGGCATCAAGTTCTTCGCCGCCGACGGCTACAAGCTCACAGACGAGGCCGAGCATGCGATCGAGCGCGAGCTCGATCGTTCCGAGCCGCCACGCGGCACGCCGATCGGGCACGTGCGCGAGCTGCGCGGCGCTCCCGAGGACTACCTGCGAGAGCTGCACACGCGCTTTGCCGAGCTGGACCTGGGCGGCGTCGATGTGCTGTTGGACTGCGCCAACGGCGCCACCTTTCACGTCGCGCCCGAGATCTTCCGTCGCCTGGGAGCCAGCGTGAGCGTGATCGCGGACGAGCCGGACGGGCGCAACATCAACGCCGGCTGCGGCTCCACGCACGTCGACGCGCTGGCCGAGAAGGTCGTCGCCGGCGGCCACGCGCTGGGCTTCGCCTTCGACGGCGACGGCGACCGCGTGCTGGCCGTCGATCGACTCGGACAGGTGGTCGACGGCGACGAGCTGCTGGCGCTCGCCGCGCTTCATCTGCGCGCGGCCGGTCGCTTGCAGGGAGATGGCGTGGCAGTAACGGTCATGACCAACTACGGCTTTCACTCGGCCATGGAGCAGGCCGGGGTGGCCGTGGCGATCACCAACGTCGGCGATCGCTACGTGCTCGAGGAACTGCGCTTGCGCAACTGGATGCTCGGCGGCGAGCAGTCCGGCCACATCATCGAGATGGGCTTCAACCGCACCGGCGACGGCATCGCCAGTGCGCTGCTGACGCTGGAGGCGCTCGCCGGCTGCGATCTGAGTGAGCGCCACGCGATGGCGAAGCTGCCCCAGCGCCTGGTCAACGTGCGCGTGCGCGACCGCGGCGCGCTCGAGCAGGCCGAGGATGTCAAGCAGGCGATCGAGGCGGCGGGTCAGGAGCTGCAAGGACGCGGACGGGTGCTCGTGCGCGCGAGCGGAACCGAGCCGCTGGTGCGTGTGATGGTCGAGGCTCCCAGCGACGAGGAGGCGCAGAGCGTCTGCGATCGCCTGGTCGCGCTCGTGCAGACCGAGCTCGCCTGAACGAGCGCGCTGCGGCCGGCCTGCCGCAGGCCGAGAGTGGCCTGGGGGCGCTGGTATCTTCGATGCGGTGTGCGGCATCGTTGGCTACGTCGGCGGGCGGCCCGTCCGGGATCTGCTGATCGCCGGCCTGAGCAAGCTCGAGTACCGCGGCTATGACTCCGCCGGCATCTCGGTGATCGCCAACGGGCACATCGAGGCCGTGCGCGCGGTGGGCAATCTGAGCGCGCTGCAGGCCAAGCTCGATGGCGTCCAGGCGGCGCAGAGCGCCAACGGTGCGGTTGCCGTCGCTCCACGCCTGGCGACCACTGGCATCGGCCACACGCGCTGGGCGACGCACGGCCGTGTCAGCGAGGAGAACGCCCACCCTCACTACGACAGCCGCGATCGCGTGCACGTGGTGGTCAACGGCATCGTCGAGAACTACATGAAGCTCAAGCAGCGGCTGATGGCCGACGGCAGCGTGTTCACCTCGGAGACCGACGCCGAGGTGATCGCACACCTGATCGCCGAGCACTACGTCGATGATCTCGCGGCGGCGGTGCGTGCTGCCTATGCCGAGCTCGAGGGCCACTACGCCTTCGTGGCGATGAGCCTGGACGAGCCCGACGTGCTCGTCGGCGCGCGCAAGGAGTGCCCGCTGATCATCGGTCGCGGCGAGGGCGAGCAGTTCGTCGCCTCGGCCGTGCCGGCCTTTCTCAACGAGACGCGTCAGATCCAGTATCTGGAAAACGGCGAGATCGTGGTGCTGCGCCCGGGCGGAGTGCAGATCACGACGGCGGCAGGCGAGCAGATCGAGCGCGACGTCGAGACGGTCGACTGGGACGAGGAGACCGCCGAGAAGGGCGGCTATGACACGTTCATGCTCAAGGAGATCCACGAACAGGCGGATGCCGTCGCCGACACGATCTTCGACCGCACGGCGCGCGGCGACGGCGTCGACCTCGACGAGGAGGGAGCGCTCGACGAGTCGATTCTGGCCGACGTCAAGCGGATCGTCGTCGTGGCCTGTGGCACCGCTTACCACGCTGGGCTGATCGGCCGCTACGCGATCGAGGAGTGGGCGCGCGTGCCGATCGAGATGGATATCGCCTCCGAGTACCGCTACCGCAATCCCGTTGTGGGTCCGGGCGATCTGGTGATCGGCATCTCGCAGTCGGGCGAGACGGCGGACACGCTCGCGGCGATGCGCCTGGCGCGCGAACGCGGCGCGACCGTGCTGGCGATCACCAACACGCGTGGCTCGCAGGCCACGCGCGACGCCGACGGAGTCCTCTACACGCGCGCCGGCCTGGAGATCGGCGTCGCGGCCACGAAGACGTTCGTCTGCCAGGTCGCCGTGATGTACCTGCTCGCCCTGCGCCTCGCCGAGCTCCGCGGGGCGCTGCCGCCGGAGCGGATCGCCGAGCTCGTGCACGAGCTCCAGCGCCTACCCCACTCGATCGACGAGCTGATCGATCGGGTCGAGCCGCAGATCGACGCGATCGCGGACGGCTGCTGGGAGGCCGAATTCTTCCTCTACATCGGCCGCCACGTCGGACTACCGGTGGCCCTCGAGGGGGCCCTCAAGCTGAAGGAGATCTCCTACATCTCGACCGACGCGTATGCCGCCGGCGAGATGAAGCACTGGCCGATCGCCCTGCTCAGCGAGAAGACGCCCGTAGTCTGCGTGGCGACCTCGTCGCCGGTGCTGGAAAAGGTGATCTCCAACATCCAGGAGGTCCGCGCCCGCGGGGCCCACGTGATCGCCGTGACGACCGACGGCGACGACCGCGTCAGCCCGCACGCCGACGCGACGATCCCGATCCCGCCGACCGACTGGATGCTCCAGCCCGTGCTCGCCGTGATCCCCCTCCAACTCCTCGCCGCGGCGATCGCCCGCCGCCGCGGCCTGAACGTCGACCAGCCGCGCAACCTCGCCAAGACCGTCACCGTCGAGTAGGCCCGCCGGGCGGACCTTCCCGGGGCCCGGGCGGGCTCTCGAGCATCTGGCCGAGCGTGTAGGCGATCCCGGCCGCCTCGAGCAGGTCGGCCCCGTCGCCGTCGTCCTGGCCCGGCCCGTCCGGGTCTTGCGGGTCGGCCTGCGCCGGCGCGGACAGCAGCGCCCGCGCGGCCGCGACGTGGCCGGTGAAGGCTTCGAGCAGGCGGGTCGCACGCACGGTGGCGCTGCCGCCGTCCAGGGCGCTCGACAGGGCGATCATCCGTGCGGCGAAGACATCCTGCGCCTGGTCGGCGGCCGGGGGGTCGCCGCGACCGATGAGGAAGCCGGCGACCGCGAAGGCCGCGGCGCCGGCCTTGAGCATGCTGTAGGCGAGCGCGAGGTTGT
>DATARK010000119.1:0-6323 GCA_036264175.1 Solirubrobacteraceae bacterium | reverse complement strand
TCGCTGTTTCTGTTCGCCGGGTTCTCGGCGCAGCTGCGCACGTTCGCGTCGTCACTGGCGCGCGGCCGCTTCTACCCGACGCTGCTGATCTATCTGGTGCTCTTCTCGCTGGTCATGACGCTCATCCAGCTCCCTCTCTCGTACTACGTCGGCTACGTGCGCGAGCACGCCTTCGGTCTGTCGACGCAGCACCTGTCGAAATGGATCGGCGATCAGGTAAAGGGCGCGCTGGTCGGGCTGGTCATCGGCGCGCTGATCCTCTGGCTGCCGTATTTATTATTGGCGCGCAGCCCGTCGCACTGGTGGCTGTGGACCGGCGTGCTGTCGCTGCCGCTCATCGTGATCATGTTCCTGGTCACGCCGATCTGGATCGCGCCGCTGTTCAACAAGTTCGGCCCGATGCAGGACAAGGCGCTGGAAGCCGACGTGCTGGCGACCGCGTCGCGCGCGGGCGTCGAGGGCGCGCGCGTCTTCCAGGTCGACAAGAGCGTCGACACCGAGAAGGTCAACGCCTACGTGACCGGCATCGGCAACACCAAGCGAATCGTCCTGTGGGACACGCTGCTCCGGCGCCTGTCACCGCGGCAGATCCGCTTCGTCGTCGGTCACGAGCTCGGTCACTACGTGCTCGGACACGTCGTGGTCAGCATCTTCGTCTCGTGGGGGCTGCTCTTGCTCGGCCTCTACGGCGCGCATCGCACCGCCGATCTCCTGCTGTCGCGCTTCGGCGGGCGCTTCGGATTCAGCCAGCTCTCCGACGTGGCGTCGCTGCCGCTGCTCATGCTGCTGCTCTCGGTGTTCTCGCTGCTGATCGGGCCCGCGACGCTGGCTCTCTCGCGCTACCACGAGCACGAGGCCGACCGCTTCGCGCTCGAGCTGACCCACGACAATAGCGGCGGCGCCAGCGCGTTCGTGGCGCTTCAGCGCCAGAACCTGGCGGTGCCCCGGCCGGGGTGGCTGTTCAAGCTCTTCCGGGCCAGCCACCCGCCCATCGGCGAGCGCGTCGATTTCATGAACACTTACCGTCCCTGGGCGCACGGTGAGAGTGAACGCTACGCCAGCTACCTCCGTCGCTGACGGCGCGGGCGCTGCGTGTGTGTTTGACAGCCTCAGCTCGGGACCCGTACGATTGAGCCGGGCGATTCATGACCCGGCCGAGCATTCTCCTGGTGGACGACGTGGAGGCGAACCTGGTGGCGCTGGAGGCGCTCCTCGGCGACGTCGACTGCGATCTGGTGCGCGCCAAGTCGGGAAACGAGGGGCTGCGCCAGCTCCTCAAGCGTGAGTTCGCGGTGATGCTGCTCGACGTGCAGATGCCGAACATGGACGGCTACGAGATGGCGCACTACGCGCGCGAGAATCCGGAGACGCGACAGGTCCCGATCATCTTCCTCACCGCGATGAACCAGACCGAGGACAACCTGCTGCAGGGCTACGGGTCGGGCGCCGTCGACATCCTCTACAAGCCGTTCAGCCCGATGATCCTGCGCAGCAAGGTCCGGGTGTTCCTGGAGCTTTACAACACGCGCCGCAAGCTGGCCGACGGCCTGGCGGCGCACCAGAAGACGCTGACCGAGCTCAAGGCGTCGCGCGACGAGCTGGAGCAGCGGCACCGCGCGCTCGAGCAGGCGCAGCGTGACCATCGCGAGCTGACCGAGTTCATCGTCCACGATCTCAAGAATCCGCTGTCGATTGCCTACGCCGGGCTCGACTGGGCCAGCGAGCAGATCCCGCCGTCGCAGGGCGAGCTCGGCCAGGCGCTCGCCGACTCGCGCGAGGCCACGATGCGATTGCGTTCCATGATCGAGGATCTTCTGACCATCTCGCGCATGGAGCAGGCGGATTTCCTGCTGCAGCGCGAGATTCTCAGCCTGACGCGCTTCCTGCGCTCGGTGGTGCAGGGGTACGCGCAACGCGCACAGCAGCACGACATCGTGCTGGTCCCGCCGTCCGACTCAGTGGTCGAGGTGGTCGTCGACCAGCGCCTGCTCCGGCGCGTCGTCGAGAACATCCTGGACAACGCCTTTCGCTACACGCCGGCCAAGGGACGCATCGCGGTCAGTGTGCGGCCGAGCGACAGCGTCGAGATCAACGTCTCCAATGACGGGCCGGTGATCCCGCCGCCGGAACGGCATCGCATCTTCGAGAAGTTCAAGCGCGGACACGGTGAGCGAGCGGTCGCCGGCAACGCCGGGCTCGGCCTCTACTTCTGCAAGCGCGCCGTCGAGGCGCACGGCGGGGAGATCGACGTCGTCTCGACGCAGGACTGGGCGACGTCGTTTCGAATCAGCCTTCCGGCGACGGTTTCGCGCTGACTCGCGGCTGGCGCGGTTGCTTGTCTCCGGTGGTGGCCGTACTGTGAAGGACGTGCGGGGTTGGTTTCGTGCCGCGGGGCGTCGCCCGTCGTGGCAGAGGTACAGCGGCGGCATTGCCCTGAATCTGGCTGTCGTCGCCGGAAGGCTGGCGATGAACCCGTGGTGGGGGCGCCAGCAGAACCGGCACCTGTTCTTCTTGCCCGCCGTGATGTTGACGGCGTGGCTCTTCGGCTTCGGCCCCGGCATCGTAGCGACGATCATCAGCCTCGTGGCGCTGGCCTGCTTCTGGAGCGGCGCCGGCGCCGGCCGGGTCCCCTTCGAGCTGCTGCTGTTCTTCCTGGTGAGCGGTGCGGTGTGCCTGCTCGTCCGGTCGCTGCAGCGGGCGCGTGACCGCGCCGACGCGGCCCGCGTGTCGCGCGAGCAGGTGCTGACCGTGGTCGCCCACGACCTGCGCGCGCCGCTGGCGACGATCATGGTTTCTGCGTCGTCGCTGTCCCGCGTTGAGACGGTCGACCCGGCGGTGGTGAAGAGCCGGGTCAAGGCCATCGACCGCGCCGTGGTGCGCATGGACAGCCTGATTCGCGACATCGTCGATGCCGCGGGCGTCGAACGCGGCGAGCTGCCGATGACCATCAAGCTCGAACGCGTCGACACACTGGTTCAGGAGGCGGTCGATCTGCACGCGCCGCTGGCGCAGGAGGCGGGCGTGACTCTTGAAGCCAAGATGCCGCGTCACGAGCTGAGCATGGGCTGCGATCGCCAGCGCATCCTCCAGGTTCTGGGCAACTTGATCGGCAACGCGCTGAAGTTCACGCCGGCCGGCGGGCGCATCACGGTGCGCGCCGAGGAGCAGGAGACCGGCATCGGGTTCGCGGTCGACGACACTGGCTCCGGGATCGCACCCGAGCACCTCGCCCACCTCTTCGACCGGTACTGGAGCGGCGATTCGCGCGGCATCGGGCTGGGGCTCTACATCGCGCGCAGCATCGTACGCGGGCACGGCGGTGACATCGGCGTGCGCAGCGCGCCGGGCGCGGGCTCGTCGTTCTACTTCACCGTGCCGCGCGCTCCGGCAGCGGCGCCGGAGCCGGGTGCTGCCATCAGCCTGCGTCATCTCCTGGAGCGGTAGCCGTTTCCAGTGCTCGTGATCATTGTCGTCGAGCATTCTTCGCTATAGCCTTCAGGGGTGAAACCGGCGCACGTTCGGGCGTGGTCGCGCTCGGGTCTTTATCTGGTGCTCGGTTTGACGGCCGGCGGTGCCGCGCACGCGCAGCTCGCGCCCCAGGCCGGTGTGGTCGTCAACGAGTGCGCCAGCGGTCCCACGGGCTGGATCGAGCTGCTCAATCGCAGCAGCGAGCGCGTCGATCTCGCGAAAGATCCCGACGCCTGCTGGTTCATCGACGATGCCGTGGGCGGCGGCGGCGCCAAGCTGGTCAGCGACGCCAACGTGAATCACGCGCCCGGCTCGACGTCGTGCAGCTCGCTCGAGCGCACGCCGACCTGCGCGTCGCTCGCGCCTGGTGAGGCGGTCTGGGTCAAGTACCCGTTCATCAACGCGGCCACGCCGGATGCCTGCCGGCTGCTGAGCACGCCGCGCCAGTCGGGCGTGTGCGGCGCGCTCTTGCGCGATTCGGGCACCGGCGTGGCGACGCACGCCACCGCGGCGGGCCAGTGCTTCGGCCGGCAGCCCGACGGCGCCAGCTGGTCGACGGGGCCGATCGCCTGCACGCCGGGCGCGTCCAACGGAAAGTGCGTCGCCGGCAATGCCTGCGATGACGGCAACCCCTGCACGCGCGGCGAGGCCTTCTCGCAGAGCTGCCAGTGCGCCGGCGGCACCCCGCTCAACGGCGCGCCCTGCGGCTCGGGCAAGGTCTGCCAGTTCGGCTCGTGCACCGCGGCGCAGGTCAGCGGCGGGTCGACGAGCGGCTCGATGATTTTGGGCCAAGGCACGAGCGGCCTCCTGCTGATCGGCACGCTGGTGACGCCCGACGAGGTGGTCGACGGCGAGATCCTGATCGTCGGCGACGAGATCCGCTGCGTCGCCCCGTCGTGCCAGGGGGACCCCGCGGTGGCCACCGCGTCGATCGTCCAGACCAACGGCATCATCTTCCCGGGCTTCATCGACGCGCGCAATCGCGTGCAGTACGACATCTTCGACGAGAACGACTGGGCGCCCGAGGCCAACGATCACTTCACCAATCACTATCAGTGGGCCGACACCAAGCGGTTCCGCGCGCTCGACGCCGCCAAGCAGTACCTGAACGGCGAAGCCAAGGGCGCGCACGTCAACATCAGCTGCGACCTGGTGAAGTTCGGCGAGCTCAAGGGCCTGATCGCTGGAACCACATCGATCGTCGGCGAGGCGACGCCCGAGGATCAGAAGTGCTACGCCTCGCTGGCGCGAACCATCGACCAGAAGCCCAACGGGCTGCCGGCCGACCGGATCCAGACCGCGGACGTCTTCCCCAAGAGCGCGGAGGCCGAGCGCGTGTGCGCCAATCAGGCGAGCGGCAAGACCGACGCCTACCTGGTGCAGATTGGCGACGGCACCGACGACATCGCGCGCAAGGAGTTCCAGCGCCTGGCCGACGCCACCTCGCCGCGCGGGTGCCTGCTGTCGCCCAAGACGACCGTCGTCAACGGCGCGGCGCTGCAGGACCGCGAGCTGGCCGAGATGGTCGCGCACGGCATGAACCTGGTCTGGCTGCCGCGCTCCAACGTTTCATTGTACGGGGGTCACGGCGGCGCCGACCTGTCGAAGACCGCCGACATCCCGGCGGCGATCGAGAAGGGGATCACCGTCGCGATCGGCACCGACTGGTCGATCACCGGATCGCAGAACCTGCTCGACGAGCTGCGCTTCGCCGACCAGATCGACAACACGCAGTGGGGCGACGTTCTCACGCCGCGCACGCTGGTGCAGATGGCCACCAAGAACGCGGCCAAGGTCATCGGCCTTTCGACCACGCTCGGCGAGCTCGCGTACGGGCACAAGGCCGACCTGGTGGTGATCGGCGGCGAGCGCGGCCGGCCCTACGACGCGATCCTGGCGGCGACGCCCAGGGACGTGCGCCTGGTGATCGTCGGCGGCAAGATCCTGTACGGCGACATGGCGATGAAGCCGCTTGCGCAGTCGACGCCGGCGTGCGACTCGCTGGACATCTGCGGCGTGAACAAGTTCGCCTGCGTGGCACAACCGGGCGCGGCGTCGGGCGACCTGCTCAACGAGCGCTACGACGACCTGCGCGGCAAGATCGTGTCCGAGCTGCACAAGTACGACGACAAGAAGCTCGCCGAGGAGTTCTCGCCGACGACCGAGCTGGTCAAGTGCGCGCCGGCGCCGGACTCGGGCCGGTAGATCGCGTGGAGCGTAGGCGGGTCCCCCGCCGGAGCTCATCCCCTTCGGGGATTTCGGCACGGACAACCCACCCTGCCACCCCCGCCATCGGCGGCCTCGTCGCGGAGGTTCGGAACCCTTTGAGGGTTCCGAGCTATTTCGACAGCGCGCGCTCGATCGCGGCGGACAGGTCGCCGGCGCCGTAGGGCTTGGCCAGGAAGCCCTGGAACTCGCCCTCCGAGAGCCTCTTCTCGACCGCCACATCGAGGTAACCCGACGACACGATCACCGGCACGCGCGAGCCGGACGCGCGCAGGCGGTGCAGCACCTCGGCGCCGTCGATGTCGGGCATGGTCATGTCGAGGATGATCACGTCGGGGCGCACCTCGTCGACCGTCGCCAGCGCGGTGCGGCCGTTGACCGCCTCGGCGACGGTGTAGCCGCGCAGCTCCAGCGAGCGGCGCAGCTGCCGGCGCACCAGCGGCTCGTCGTCGACGATCATCACCTTGCACGGCTTTTTCGGATTCGCCGTCGCTTGGCGCTCGCTGGCCGCCGGCTCGCCGTGGCTGGCCGGCAACAGCACCGAGAAGCAGCTGCCGCGCCCGACCTCGCTCTCGACCAGCACCGAGCCGCCGTGAGCCGACACGATGCCCAGGCAGGCCGCCAGGCCC
>DATARK010000102.1:0-10739 GCA_036264175.1 Solirubrobacteraceae bacterium | reverse complement strand
ACGCGCGGCGCCCCGCCCGGCCTGGTCGGCGCTGGCCTCCGAGCGCGACGACGTGCTGGCGATGCCCGACTGGCGCGACGGGCTGGCGGGGTACCTGGCAGCACGGGCTGGGATGATGCGTCCATGAGCACGCACGGCGGCGCTGGACGGCTCCTCGGTCGCTCGCGTACCGAAGCCGGGAGACACTCGCTTCGCTCGCATCCCCGTTTCGGCCAGCACGCCACGCTCCCTGCGTCCTTGCTCTGCTTGGTCAACGTCCCGCTAAAGACGGGCGGCCGGGCAGCGGACGAGCTCATCGGAGGGGTGTCGCGCGCGGTCCCCACACCGCGCGCGAACCCCTGCTTACCCCACTGCCGCGCTGACCGGGACGGGGCAGATCGCTCCGTCGTCCGTCCAGCAGCGCACTACGTCGCGTACGGAGAGAATGCCCACAGTCTCTCCCCTTTCGACGACGATCAGATGGCGAAAGCCTCCGCGGACCATCGCCGCGGCGGCCTCCTCCAGCGACCAGTCCGGCGCCGCGTAGACAACGTCGCTGGTCAGATGGTTGGCCACGACCTCAGCGTCGGGATCCTCACCGGCGCCGAGCGAACGAAGGATGTCGCGCTCGGTGATGATTCCCGGTCCGCCACTGTCGGGATCCATCACGACGGCCGCACCGACCGAGCGCCGCGACATCAGCTGCGCCACCGCCCGCAGGCTGTGGTCGGGCCCGACCGCCAGGACCGTGGGACTCATGCCTTCGCTCACCTGCATGGCCGCTCCTTTCGCGCCCTGCCTGTCGGCGGGCGACTCGTTCGAGCACTTGCAACGATTGGCTCAATCTATTACCCGGGCAGGCGCACGTCAAGCGCCATCGCTGCTTCGGCGGTGGTCTAAAGCGCTGGCAGGAATTCCGCGTCGATCGCGATGCCGCCAGGCACCTTGGCATCGACTAGCGTCCAGCCGCCCGGAGCTCTGGAGACCGTCGCCAGGCCTGAGGTGACGGTCCAGTAGGGGGTGAAGCGGACGCGCACGATCGACGCTCCGGCATGCTCTGCGCGCAGCGAGAACCCGTCGCCGTCGAGCGCGGTGAGCGTGTCGGCGCCGCTTGCGAGCGGCGCCGAGCCGAGCACTTCGTAGACGTGCCAGTTTCTGCCCGCGAAGACCTGGCGAAGAAACGGCAGGCCTGCGCGGATCAGAGCCGCCTCCTGAACGCTCGAGAAGTCCAGGCTCGCATCCGAAAGCGCCACGAAGCGAACCGCGTTTTCTGAGAGCCACGCTCGATAGACGGGCGCGGTGAGACGTCGTTCGTAGAAGATCGCGTTGTCGCTCGTGTCCAGCTGGCGGTCCCAGCCGCGTGCCAGCGCAAAGCGGTCGCCGAGAATCGTCGCGTCCCAGTGGGACTTCGTGAACGGCACCTCGATGCGCATCGGCGCGCCGGCCGCCCGCCGGTCCAGGTAGGTGATGACGGGCGAGTAGAACGACGCATGACTGGTCGGGTCATCTGCGGCGCCAACGGACTGGGCGATCGGACCGTTGACCTGCCACAGCACGAGCGCCGCGCCAACCATCGTGACGAGCGCGCTGTGCACCCTGCCGCCAGCGGCAGCGTGGCTGGTCACCTGCTGTGACCGGCTGCGCCTGCGAGCCCAGACGGTGACCCGCTTCAGATCCTCACCCTTCACGCATGCCGCCAGAGCCGTCGGCGCGAACAGGATGCCGAAGCGAACGGCGTTGCTGCCCATTGGCGAGCGCACGACGTAGTCGACAAGCAGCGCCAGCACGTAGAGCAGCGCGGTGCAGCGGATCAGCCGCTCGGACGGAGGAGCGAGCAGCAGCACGCCGCCGCCGGCGCCGAGCGCGGCGAGCAGCGAGCCCAGCCCGAACGGCTCGTAGCCCTGTTCGGGAAACAGCGCGAGCGTGACCGCGCCGAGCGCGAGCGCCGGGCCCGCCAGGACTGCAAAGCGCCTGGCCGAGCGAGCGGCGAGCAGATCGCCGCTCGCGACGAGCACGAGAAAGGCGGCGGCGACAGGGCTGATGGCGGCGCATCCCAGCGAGAACGCGGCGCAGGACCAGTGGCGCCCGCGAGCCAGAGCCAGCGCGCTCAACAGCCCGAGCGAGACGCCCACTGCGAACGTGACGCGTCCGATGAACAGGTCGCCCAGCGCACCGCTCGCGAACACCGCCGTAGCAAGATTCACGCGTAGTCCGCCGCGCTCAGCGAGCAGGCTCCTGAACGCCCACACCGAGCAGCACACCGCCAGCGCCCCGGTGAGCCTCAACCCCAGCGTCGCGCCGAGTGCGGGAAACAACAGGCTGTAGCTGGGGATGTAGTGGCCGGCATACCACGAGTTGTCCCACAGGCTGAAGCCGTCGATCGAGAACAGATGCACGCGGTAGGTCTGGGCCGCGAGGTCCGGGCTGGGCGGGTACCACACGAGCCACGTCGCGAGCATGAGCGCCAGCGCAAGGGCCGGCGCGAGTACTGATGCTGAGCGCGCGCTGCTCCGCCACGCGACAATGCGTCCGCCGGGCGCAGACGGTTGAGAGATCGCGCTCACCTGTATCCGGCATGCTTGGCCCCGGGCCTTTAGGCCTCCTAAGGTCGAGCTCAAGATTCGATGAGAGACCTGGTGTTCCGCACGGCGATCGGCGTGTCGGTGCAGCGAGCGGCGCACCGGTGCATTTGGACGCGTACCGGGGGAGAAGGCATTAGGATCACGCCTCGCGATGGAAGGGACGTCCGCAGACACCGCCCGCGAGGGTGCGCCGACAGGGGCCGGCGCCACGCATGGATAGACGGCGCTCGCTGATCTACACGCTCGCCGCCGGCCTGATCGCGATCGCGATCGGCGTGGTGCTCAGCTACGTGATCCACTGGTTCCCGGTGCAGGCCTCGACGCAGGCGCGCAACACCGACCGCCTCTACCACGTGCTGGTCGACGCCTCGATTCCGATCTTCGTGCTGGTCGTGGGCGTCATCCTGTATTGCGTCTGGCAGTTCCGCATGAAGCCGGGCGAGGAGCTCAAGGACGGCCCGCCGATCCACGGCAACACGCGTCTGGAGGTCGTCTGGACGACGATTCCCGCGGTGATCCTGCTGGCACTGGTGTCCTACTCGTTCGTCGTGCTGCACGACAACGAGAAGAAGCCCGCGCGCGAGATCAACGTCGGCGTGACCGGCGAGCAGTTCGAGTGGAGCTTTCAGTACCCGCCGTCGGTGACCGGCGGCAAGCCGGTCGAATCCAACCAGCTGTATCTGCCCGAGGGCGAATCGACGAAATTCAACATGCATTCCAAGGATGTGATCCACGCCCTGTGGATTCCGGCCTTCCGCCTGCAGGAGGACGTCGTTCCGGGCATCACCACCAACTACCGCGTGACGCCCACGCGCATCGGCACCTATCCGATCGTCTGCAACCTGCTCTGCGGCCTGGGGCACTCGCTGATGCGCTCACGTGTGCACGTGGTGTCCCAGGCACAGTTCCAGCAGTGGCTGAAGGCCCACGCCGGGCAGACCGTCGCCGACGGCGGCGGCTCGGGCGGCGCGTCGAGCACGACGTCGAGCACGACATCCACGGCTGCGGGATAATGTCGGCGATGAGCGTGCGCGGCGAACGGAGCGACAGCGGCAGGGAGGCGGTCTGATGGCGACGACTGTCCCCGCACAGCGTCCGCCGGCCTCCGGCACGGGGTCGTCGGGCTCGGGCGCCAGCCTGTCGCTCGGCGCCAAACTGCGTGCGCCCGGCTTCTACCGCGCGAGCTGGATGATGGTGCTGGGCGTGGCCTTCGCGACCGGCCTGACGTGGGTCGTGCGCATGAGCACCGGGCACTCCACGTTCAAGCACTTCATCAACGGCGAAGCCATCCTGACGGTCTCGCTGATCGCCGTGCCGCTGCTGTTCCTGGTCGGCATCGGTGGCTTCGACTACTGGTTCTACTGGGCCGCCGGACGCAAGACGCGCGCCGAGGATCACTCCAGTCACGGCGCCTACTCGTGGAAGGACTACTTCCGCATCAACACCGACCACAAGGTGATCGGCATCCAGTACACGGTCACGTCGTTCTTCTTCCTGCTGGTCGGCGGGTTGATCGCGATGCTGATGCGCGCCGAGCTGGCCGCGCCAGGCGCGCAGTTCGTCGACGCCAACACCTACAACGGCCTGTTCTCGGTGCATGCCTCGCTGCTGATCTTCCTGTTCGTGATCCCAGTGTTCGCGGGCCTGGGCAACTTCGTCATCCCGCTGATGATCGGCGCGCCGGACATGGCCTTCCCGCGGCTGAACGCGCTTTCCTACTGGCTGCTGCCGGTCGCGGGGCTGATGATGCTCGGCAGCTTCTTCGCGCCCGGCGGCGCCTTCGCCGACGGCTGGACGGCCTACGCGCCGCTATCCACCAACGCGCCGATCGGCCAGACGTTCTTCTCGCTGGGCGTGCAGTTCGCAGGCGCCTCCTCGATCATGACTGCGCTGAACTTCCTTGTGACGATCATCACGATGCGCGGGCCGGGGATGAGCTTCTTCCGCCTGCCGCTGCTGGTCTGGGCGAACTTCGCGACGTCGCTGCTGGTCGTGATCGCGACTCCGTTCATCGCCGCCTCGCAGTTCTTCGTGCTGCTCGACCGAGCGCTCGGCTTCAACTTCTTCAACGCGGCCAAGGGCGGCGACGTGCTGATGTATCAACACGTCTTCTGGTTCTACTCGCACCCGGCCGTCTACATCATGATGTTGCCCGGCTTCGGCATCATCAGCGAAGTCATCGCCGTTAAGGCGCGCAAGCCGATCTTCGGCTACCGCATGATGGCCTTCTCGCTGCTGGCGATTGTCGGGCTCGGCTTCACGGTCTGGGCACACCACATGTTCACCTCGGGCATGGCCGCGTGGATCCGCATCCCGATGGCGATCACGACGGCGATCATCGCCGTGCCGACCGGCATCAAGATCTTCTCCTGGCTGGCGACGCTGTGGCGCGGCGTGCTGCATCTCGACACCGCGATGCTGTTCGCGCTCGGCTTCCTTACGACGTTCACGCTCGGCGGCATCAGCGGCGTGATGCTCGCGATGATCCCCTTCGACATCCACGTCTCGGCGACCTACTTCATCGTCGCGCACATCCATTACGTGCTGTTCGGCGGCTCGCTGATGACGATCTTCGCGGGCGTCTACTACTGGTTCCCGAAGATGACCGGGCGCATGTACGACGAGCGCTTGGGCAAGTGGCACTTCTGGACGACGTTCGTGTTCTTCAACCTGACGTTCGGCCCGATGCACATCCTCGGCCTGCAGGGCATGCCGCGGCGCGTCGAGGACTACGCCTCGAAGTTCGCCAGCCTTAACCTGTTCATCTCGATCATGAGCTTCGCGCTCGGGCTTAGCACGCTGTTCTTCCTCTACAACATGGTCACCAGCTGGCGCGGCGGCCCGATCGCGCCGAAAAACCCGTGGCGCGGCATGACGCTCGAGTGGCAGGTCTCCTCGCCACCGCCGGTGTTCAACTTCGACAAGCTGCCGACGGTCGTCGGCGGTCCTTACGAGTACGGCGTGCCCGGTGCCGTCCACGGCACCTTCGCCCCCACGCCGAGGCCCGCGACCGTGGGCGCCGGCTCCGGCGTCGCGCGAGCTCCGAGCGAGTAAGGCTGTTGCGATGAAGGAAGTGCTCGTTGTCGCAAACCGCACGCTGGGCGGCGCCAAGCTGCTCGAGGCCGTGCGCGAACGCGCCGCGGCCGGCGACGTGCGCTTTCGCCTGGTCGTGCCGCAGAGCAACCCCTCGGCGGGCCTGGTTATCTACGACGAGGCCGTGCGCGAATCGGCGCAGGCGCGAGTCGACCTGGCGCTGTCGCTGGTCACCGGCGAGTCGATCGACGCGACCGGCGAAGTCGGCGATCCGGACCCGTTCCTGGCGACGATGGACGCGATCGCGATGCGCCGTCCCGACGAAGTCCTCATCTCCACGCATCCGGCGGTCAGCTCGGGCTGGCTCAGGCGCGATCTGGTCGAGCGCATCCGCAACGCCTCCGGGCTGCCCGTCGAGCACATCGTCGTCGACCTGGAGCAGGAGGGGCTGCCGTTCAAGGTGACGCTCGTGCTCGCATCCAAGACGCTCGGCGGCGATGAGCTGCTGGCGCGCCTCGGCGAGAAGGCCGCGGACGGCGAGCGCCACCTGTTCATCGTGATCGTGCCGCAGCCCGACGGCAGCGGCGGCGCGCCGCAGCTCGCTCGCGCGCGACTGGCGACGATGCTCGACCGCTTGCACAGCGCCGGCCTGCTCGGCTCGGGGATGATCGGCGACCCCGACCCCTATACGGCGGCGGTCAACGCGCTCGAGCTGTTCCGCGTCGACGACGTGGTCATCTCCACGCTTCCCGACCAGCGCTCGGGCTGGATGCGCTCGAACCTGATCGAGCGCGTGCAGCACATGACCTCGGTGCCGGTCGAGCACGTCGTCGTCGATCTGCAGCCCTCTGCGGCCACCACGGCGGCTTAGGGGCGGTACTGATGGAGGCAGCAAGCATCGCCCACCCCGCCGCCCACGGCGACCACCACGGCCCGCCCGCCGCGAACATCAGCTCGCGTGCGGAGCCGCAGCTGCTCGGCATGCTGCTTTTCATCATCTCGGAGATCATGGTCTTCGGCGCCTTCTTCACGGCGTACTTCTTCATCCGCGTCGCGCAGGGCGACCCGTGGCCGGCGCCGGGCACGACGCTGCCGGTCGAGGTCGCTGGCGTCAATACGGCGATCCTCGTGTCCTCTTCGATGACCATGCACTGGGCGCAAACGTCGATCAAGAACGGCAACCGCTTCTGGCTGAAGGCGGGCATGCTCACGACCTTTCTGCTCGGCTGCTCGTTCCTGTTCATTCAGATCAACGAGTACGCGAACATCGGCTTCGCGCCGCAGGACGCCGCCCAGCAGACGATCTTCTACTCGCTCACCGGCCTGCACGGCGCACACGTGTTCATCGGGCTGCTGCTGCTGTTGTTCGTGACGATCAGATCGTTCCGCGGCCATTACAGCCCTAAGGAGCATCGCGGCGTCGAGGTGCCGGGCATCTACTGGCACTTCGTGGACATCATGTGGATCGTGGTCTACACCACGGTTTACATACTCTGACGTGCTGAACCCGCTGCGCTCTGAGGGCGAGGCGTTTCGGCTGCTGTTGTATGTGGTCGCGGTGTTCGTGACGATCATCGCGCTGGTGCTGATTCTGCGCGCGATTTTCTAGCGGCTCCAGCGAGCCGCCTGCGGCCGTCGACTCTCCCAACTGGGCCGCTCGTGCTGCAGCACTGCCGGAGTTGACCTGGCGGTCGTGGGTCAAGTGAGGCGCGGACGCAGGGAGCGTAGTGGGCGAAAGCCCATGAGCGACCGAGGACAAGCCTCACGCCGGCCCACGGCCGCCAGGGGCTACTTGACGGTCAAGGTGCCGTACATGCCCGCCTGGCGGTGCCCTGGGGCCTCGCAGAAGAACGTGTACGTGCCGGCTTTCAGCGTGACGTTTACCGTCGCGGTGCCCTTCGTCGTAAAGGCGCTCGCGCCGATCTTCGAACCCTTGGGCGTGGCGCCGCCTTCGCCGGTTTCGATGGCGATGTTGTGCGAGACGCCGGACATGTTGGGCATTTCGACGGTCACCGAGCCCGGCGTGCCCGTGGCTTTGTTGGTCACGTAAGCAAGCTGGCCGCTCGGGCTCGCGGCGATCGACAGCTTGCCGGACTTCTCGACCGCCGGCTTGCCCGCGCCGGGCGCCTGCACTGCGGTCGCCAACAGGCCGCTGTCCTTGCCGGACTTGGAGACCGATTGGGCCACATATGCCGACACGTCACGCGCGGCGGACCCGCTGACGAGGTTTTTCGGCATGGCCCCTTCGGGGTTGGGAATCTGGATCTGTTTTTCGACGACGCCTCGTACAGTGTCGCGACTGGCTCCTTCGGTGAGGCTCGCGCGGAAGGCTTCGTCGAGGTTGGGGCCGACGACGCCTTTGGTTTCGGCGCGCGCCAGCGTGTGACAGGAGCCGCACTTGCTGACGAATTGCTGCTTGCCAACGATCAGATTGGCGTTGTCGGCACCCTTGACCGAGCAGCCGGCGACGCCGAGGACCAGCGCGCCCAGCGCAAGCAGCGCACCCAGGCGCTCCACGAGCCGTCTCGACGAGCTGCTGGCGGGTTCTCTGTCCGTGAGAGCTTGCGTGCGGCTCATAAGCGCGCGGAACACTATCCGAACGGGCGGGTGCCTCGGCGCCCGCTCGTGGCGGCCGCGGCGGGTCGATTCAAGGCTTTTGCAGGTCGTCGAGCTCTCCGCGTGCCGCAGCGATCACGCCCCGCGCCACGCCGTCCCACGACCACCGCTCGCGAACGGTCTCGACGAGACCGTGGCGGGCCTGCGCGCGCGCCTGTGGATCAGCCTCGAGCCAGCCCACGACGCATCCGGCCAAAGCGCGCACCGAGCTGTCATCGACGGGAAACGACAGCATGCTCGCGATCTGCTCCGGCACGGCCGCAGCAAGCGCGTCGCTGACCTCGGCGAGGCCCGAGTGAGCTGCGCTGACCGGCAGCACCCCGCACGCGGCAGCCTCCGCGGCGACCATGCCGAAGGCCTCGGGAAACGTGCTCGGGACGACCATCGCCTCACAAGCGGGCAGCAGATCGGCGAGCTCCTCATGGTCCAGGCGCCCGGTCAGCACGACGCGATCGCGAAGCGTGCTCGCGGCCGCCAGGTACTCCTCCATGCCCTGATCAGCAAGGCCTTTTAGGAACGCCAGCAGATGCCCCAGCGGGCGCGGCTCGCTCGCTCGGTCCTCCAGCGAGCGGCCCGCGAGCGCGATCTGCTCGGCTTGAGCCATGTCGCCATCGGCCAGCGCGGCCAGCAGGCTCTCAAAGCCCTCGCGGTAGGCGCCGAAGCCGACCACGACCAGCCGCGCCTCGGGCACGTCGCGGAGCACCAGCGGCCACGCGGCAAGCAGCAAATCGACGCCCTTGCTGACGATCAGCTTGCCGACGAACGCCACCAGCCGGTCGTGGGCTGGGTCCAGCCGCGCTAGCGCATCGCCCGCGGCGCGCTCGTCGCGCGCAAAGGCGTCGCCGCCCGCCTGTGCGTCCTGCGCCGCGCCGCCCTGTTGCAAGCGCGAGGCGAGTGCGGCCAAGCCGACAGCGGCCTCAGAAGGCTCGCGTGGCGTGAA
This sequence comes from Solirubrobacteraceae bacterium, assembly GCA_036264175.1. Lineage (GTDB taxonomy): Bacteria > Actinomycetota > Thermoleophilia > Solirubrobacterales > Solirubrobacteraceae > Palsa-744. The sequence goes on along the minus strand of DATARK010000102.1, from coordinate 1,589 downwards.
GCGCTCCACGTCGACGCCGGGCGGGCCGAGACGGGTGCGCCGCTCGACGCTCTCGTCATCCATTGCCCGCCACAGGCTCGTCGCCGTGTGATGGGAGCCAACCAGCACCCCGCCCGAGCCCGCGAGGCCCTCGCGGGCGAACGGCAGAAAGCGCTCGCGTTCGGGCTTGACGGTGTACTCCAGCGCACTGCCATGCACCTTCACCGCGTAGGGCACGCGGCCGGCGAGCGAGCGCGCCAGAATCGCCGGTCCCGTCACGAGGTGATTCGCAAGCGCCACTTCAGGGTCGACGCGCTCGACCAACTCGCGCACGGCCGCCACGTTGGCGTCGATGTAGTGCGCGATCTGCGCGTCACTGCAATCGGCGAACCTCACAGCGCGTATGCCCTCGTAACGATCGGCCACATAGACCGGAAGCAGATCGCCGATGTCCGGCCTGTAGACGGTGCAGCGCCCCTCTCGCGCGTCATCGCGCTCGCGTACATCGCGCAGCCGCAGCCCACCGGCGTCCCAGTCGCCGACCGCGTCGACGAAGCTCTGTCGCTCGGCGTGGCGGTCCTGACTGAGCAGGTGGACCTCGTGGCCCTGTGCGACGAACGCGGCGGCCAGGCGTGCGTTGTAGACGTTGGAGCCGGTGCCGCCGAGCAGGTAGCCGTGGAACACGAGGATGCGCACCGCGCGAGCCTAGCGGGCGCTTCCCCGGCGTCCGCGTGCTGCCGCGGAGCGCTCCGATAGAGTTTTCGCCGATGGACTGCAGCCAACGCTACCGCCTGCGAAATCCAGCCAGTGGGCGCGAGATCCTGCTCGAGGCTGAGCCTGGCGAGATCTACCTCGACCGCGAAACCAGCGAGCAGCTGGAAGCCGTCGGCAAGGTGCTGCCGCTCGCCCCTTCGTGCTCGAACCTTCCGTGGGCTGTAGAGAACCTGCGCTTCTGCAACTGGTGCGATCAGCTCGCCCAGAAGGACCTCAACGACTGTCCAACCTGCGGCCGTCGCATGGGTCCGCTCGGATCGCGCACGGGAGACCGTTGACCGCTTGTCGAGTCCCGACCGGCCGCGCGCTCGCGCTCGCGCTGGCACTGCTCTTGGCGGCCGGCACGATGACGGCCTGCGGGGGCGGCAGCACTGCCTCCGATGCGACTCCCAAGAGCACGCCTGACATCACGCCGCCGAATGACACGAGCGCTGAAAAGGCGGCCGCGCAGACGACCTCCACGTCGACCACCACCAAGACCTCGACGGGCGAAAGCGCCGCCGGCTCATCGGGCGGCAACGAAGCGACCGAAGAACCCGAAAGCGGCGGCAGCTCCAGCGGCGCCGGCGAACAGGAAGCGACGCCTTCAGGCGGCGCCTCGGCCGAAAAAGAAAAAGAACCCGAAAAATCGGCCGCCGGCTCCAGTCCCTCGGGCGGCGCCAGCGCGCCGACCGGCAAATAGCCGGCCCGCGCGCTCTCGGTCGCGGCGCCTAGGGGGTCGAGATCAGCGTCGCGCTGTAGGTCAGCCGGGCCGTTTGGTACAGGCAGAAGTACTGAACGGGTGAGCCGATCGAGGTCTGCGTGCTCTGCGAGCTGGTGCTCGAGCACTGCTTCTT
>DATARK010000082.1:0-8602 GCA_036264175.1 Solirubrobacteraceae bacterium | reverse complement strand
CTGACGGCGCAGACGTCGACAGCGTGCGCGCCGCGGGCGTGCGCGAGCGCTACTTCAACAAGCGCGGCTTTGCCGTGCTGCAAGCGCTCGACGAGATCTCCGCCGCGCACCACGTCTCACCGGCCGCCGTGGCGCTGGCCTGGCTGCGCGCGCAACCGACCGTGCTCGCACCGATCGCCAGCGCGACGTCGCCGCAGCAGCTCGACGAGCTGCTTGCCTTCACGCGACTGACGCTCGCAGACTCCGAGCTGCAGCGCCTCTCCCAGGCTTCAGCCTGAGGCGAGCGCGAAGTTGAGACGGTTGCCGTCGGGGTCCTCCACGGCAACCCCCGCGCCGTTTTGCCCGTCGGCCTCGCCGCCCGGCGTGAGCGTGGATGCGCCAGCCGTCTCGGCGCGTCGGCGCAGCGCGTCGACCGCGGCTTCGTCGCCGAGCTCGAACTCGATTGCGCGCAGGCGCGGCGCGGTGGGCGCCGGCGCGTCGGCGCCTGCGCTCTGCCAGGAGTTCATGCCGATGTGATGGTGATAGCCGCCGGCCGAGACGAACGCCGCCGAGGGCAGCTGCGCCTGCATGTCGAAGCCCAGCGCTTGGCGGTAGAAGGTGTCGGCGCGCGGCACGTCGGCGACCTTCAGATGCACATGCCCGATGGCCGTGCCCGGCGCGACCGCCGAGTCCGGTTCGCCGGAGGACTGCGCCAGCAGGTCGTCGAGGTCGAGCGGCAGCGTGACCATGCTTACGCCGTGCCCGTCGGGCGGGCGCTGCCACTGATCGCGCGGGCGGTCGGCGTAGATCTCGATGCCGAGCCCGTCGGGGTCGCTCAGGTAAAGCGCCTCGGAGACGCCATGATCAGACGCGCCGTCGATCGGCCACCGCCTGGCGACGATGCGCCTCACCGTGTCCGCCAGCGCGGCGCGCGAGGGGTGCAGCCAGGCGACGTGAAACAGGCCGGTGCTGTGCGGCGAGACCGGCGTCGGGTCAGCGATCGCATGCAGCTCGAGCGCCGGGTGTCGTGCATCTGCGCCGAGCAGAGCGCTGTCGGGTTCGCGCGCGATCAGCGGCAGGCCAAGCGTGCGCTCGTAGAAACTCGCGCTGCGGTCGAGGTCGCCGACGTCCAAGCGCACGGAGGCGATGCGCAGCGACGGGTCGATCGCTTCGGCCGACTGCATGACCTTCAGGCTAGCGCTGCGCAGCGTACGCCGCGAGCGGCCTGCGTCTGTCCACCGCCGCAGCGGCGACGGCTCACAGCGCGGCGGGCGGATAAGCTCGCGCCATGAACCTGCGCAGGCTCGGCAGCAGCGACCTGGAGGTCTCTGAGATCAGCCTCGGCTCGTGGCTGACCTACTCCGGCGGCGTGGAGCGCGAGCGGGCGCGAGCGTGCGTCGATGCGGCGTTCGACGCGGGCATCAACTTCGTCGACACGGCCAACGTGTACGGGCGCGGCGCGGCCGAGGAGGTGCTCGGCGAGGTGCTGCAGGAGCGTGAGCGCTCCTCCTACGTGCTCGCGACAAAGGTCTACTTCCCGATGTCCTGGCGCGATCGCGGGCTGTCCAAAAAGCAGATCCACAAGCAGATCGACGCCTCGCTGAAGCGTCTGCGCACCGACTACGTCGACCTCTACCAGTGCCACCGCTACGACGACGATGCGCCGTTGGCCGAGACGATGGCGGCGCTCACGGAGGTCGTGCGCGAAGGCAAGGCACGCTACATCGGCTTCAGCGAGTGGCCGGTCGAGCGCGTCGAGGAGTCGCTGGCCCTTGACGGCGTCGAACGCTGGGTCTCCAGTCAGCCGCAGTACTCGATGCTCTGGCGCAAGCCGGAGGCCGAGCTGCTCGCGCTTTGCGAGCGCGAGCAGATCTCCCAGGTCGTCTGGTCGCCGCTGGCCCAAGGCGTGCTCACCGGCAAGTACCTGCCCGGCCAGCCACCTCCGGCCGGCTCGCGCGCGGCCAGCGAGAGCATGGGCGGCTTCATCGACCGGCTGGTTGCACCGCCGGTGCTGGAGGCGGTCCAGCGCCTGCTGCCGATCGCCGACGCTGCCGGCTTGACGTTGGCGCAGCTGGCACTCGCGTGGGTGCTGCGCCAGGGCAACGTCGCCTCGGCGATCGTCGGTGCGACGCGCCCCGAGCAGGTGCACGCCAACGCGTCGGCGTCGGGCATCGAGCTCGACACCGCGACGCTCGAGGCGATCGACGCCGCCCTGGGCGACGTCGCGGTGCGCTAGCGGCGCACAGCGCCGGTGCCGCGCGCGGCCGGATTGCGTCTCAGCGCTGCTGCACGACGAGCGTCTGAAAGGCGCGCCCGAGCGGTCCGTGCTGGTCGTGCAGCACGCTTTCCGCGGTCGCCACGCCGCCGTCGTGCAGCACTGTGCACGCGTCCAGCCCGATCCACTCGCCGCTGGGCGCGCGTTGCAGGTGGACTGTCAGATCGGCGTTGATGAACACGAAGCGGTCAAACGGCAGCGTCGCGCTGATGCCGTTGCCGAAGTCAGCCGTCGCCGCCAGGCGGGCAAGCGGCGAGGTCGTCTCGCCGGGCAGCAGCGGGTGGCGCAGCCGCATCCACACACGTCCCGGCCCGAGCACCTTGGGGTCGCTGAGCCAACGCATCTCCATCGCCGTGCCGGCGAAACTCGCCTCCTTGCCTCCGTCGAGCGCAAAGCGAATGGGCTTTCCGCTCGACGCGGGCTCCATCGCTGCAACGTGGTTTGCCAGCTGCGCTCCGGGGGCTGCGGCCGCGGTCTGCTCGGGCACGGCGGCGACGCTCAGCGCGCTGGCGCGCACGATCGTCTGCTCGTCGGCCAGCAGCTCGGCGGCCAGCTCGCGCACGCGTCGTCCTGGGCGCACGACCTGCGTTGAAAGCGTCAGCGGCGCCAGCGGGATCGGGCGCAGGAACTCGAAAGACAGGCGACCGATGCGCAGCTCGGCGCCGTCGGGCGCGGAATCGGCCAGCATGCGCTCGAAGGCCGACACGATCAGCGCGGCCGGCGCGCCGCCGTGCAGCGCCTGCGGGTCCCACGGCCCGCGCGCCTGCTCGCTCGGCAAGAAACACTCGCCGTCGGCGATGAAGATGCTCTCGGCCATCGTGCGCTAGTCGGGCATGCGCGCGATGAAGTCCTGCAGCTCCTGCGCATCGCGCAGCGGCGGACCGTGGCCGAAGCAGACGAGCTCGGGCTCCAGCGCCGCCAGACGGCGCGCCGACTGGCGGTTGCGCGCGGGGTCCGGCGTGAACACCAGCGGAGGCTCCTGCAGGCCGCGTCGGCCGGTCATCAGGTTCATGCTGTTGAGCACGTCGCCGAGGATCAGCGTGCGATCGGACTCGCGCCAGTAGGCGACGTGGCCGATCGAATGGCCCGGCGCGTCCAGCACCGTGAAGCCGGCGACCTCGTCGCCCTCCATCAGCGCCCGCGCGACAGGGTGTGGCGGACCGGTCCAGAAGCGCGCCTGGAAGCGGTTCAGCCAGCCGGGCACCTGGCTGTTGGAGATCGCGCCGGGAGTCTCCATCGCCGGCACGTCGTGCTCGCCGCACCACAGCGGGATGTCCCGCTTCTGGCAGATCGCGTGACTGGAGCCCTGATGATCGGGGTGAGCATGGGTCAAAGCGTGCGCCCTCACAGGCTTGCCGTCGATCTGGCGCGTTATGCGCCGCTCGGCTTGGCGCGTGCCCGCGTCGATCAGCACGTCCTGCGCGAGATACACGTTGATCGCGTTGGGCGGGAAGCCGCGCAGCAGGTACAGATCGTCGGCGAGTCGCTTCATGTGCGCTCTAGTAGGAGGATGCTCGGACCTCAACAGCTTCTTCGCTGTTCTCGGCGGCCAGCATCCGCAGTCCAGCGGTTTCGGTGCGCGCGTTTTCGCCGGTGCCCGCCGTAAGCGTCAGGAGCGCGGGTTCGTGGCCTTCGAGACCGGCATACTTCTGGACGCCATTCTTCACGCTGAACCGAAATCGAATGGCCGTGGACATCCTGTCGAAGTTGGGGATCTTGCCGACGACGGAGCCTTTCAGCTGCACGGGAATGGGGCATTCGAAATCGGCGAAATCCGGTTCTGAAGCGTTGATCGGCGCAAGCTCCACGCCGACCTGGCCTTCCGCGGCGTTGAGCAAGCCGACTTCGCCTCCCAACAGCGAGCTCACGATGACGCCGGGCGGCTGAGCGGAGCCATGGCACGCGAACCGACCTGAAGCGCAGTTCGTGAACGTGAATCGCACGATGACACCGCTGTCACCCGTGTATTCGCCTGCGCCCGATGCGGCAGCGCAGTGGATCCTTGGTTTCTTGGTCATCGAAAACGCCACGCCGCTCGCCGAACTGGTGAAGCCGACGGCGCCGGCGCCGGCTGTCCATTGAAACCTTCCATCGTCCGGAGCGGCCCTCGTACAGCCCGCGTTGGCGTACTGCCCAAAGAAGTAGTTCGAGCGGCCCTCTTTGACCGAGCGCGCGGGTGCGCAGCGACCGATCTCAGCGGCGGGAGACGACGAGCCGGCTGCTCCATCGGCCGGCGCTGCATTGCCGGGTCGCAGCGGCCCTTGTCCCGCAGCCTTGCCGTACCCGAACAGCAGGAGTCCCGCGACACAGGCGATCGCGATCGAGACGATCAGCGAGCTCGCGCGCGATCGCCGGTTACCCGCGTACATGCCTGAGCGCTTCGCCAGGGCGCCTCTGCTCGACTCCACGCCACTCTCCCTCCAACCGACCCTTTCGGAGAGCCATCCTAGCTGCTGAGCACTGCCGGCAAGCCGACGATCGCGCGCCGAGGGCCGGCACGTGCAGGGCTAGTCGCGCCAGCGCCCGAACTCCCATGAGAAGCCGCGCACCGCGAGGAACATGCCGAGGACGCCCCACAGCGCGATCACCGCGAGCGCGTCGAGATGGTCGCCCAGCCCGGAGCCAGTGACAATGGCGCCGTACAGCCCGTCGATCAATGGCTTCAAAGGCAGCGCTTCGGCGATCTGGCGCAAGAAGCCCGGCGCGCTCTTGGAGTCGAACACGTAGAAGGAGATGAAAACAACGGGCAGGAACACGGCGTTGACGTAGGCGGCGGTCGACTCGAAGTTGGGGATCGCGTGGGCGAAGGCGACTCCCAGGGCGGCCAAAGACACGACGCCGACGAGCACGAACACGACCAGCTCGATCCAGTCGCGCGGCCAGCCGATGCCGAAGACCAGCTTGCCGGCGAGCACGACGATGGCGATCTGCAGCGCGGTGTTGGTGACGGCGTTGGCGGCCACGCCGCCAAAGTAGGAGCCCGTGGGCAACGGCGTGCCGCGGATGCGCTTGAGCACGCCGCGCTCGCGCAGGAAGACGATGTTGTAGGCGAGCGCGGTGAACGTCGTGGCCATGACGCTCATCGCGGCAATCGCCGGAATCAGGCGATCGAGCTCGCGCTGGTTGCCCGCGAGGATCGCGCCGCCGCCGGCGAGGAACAGCAGCGGCAGCAGGAAGTTGAAGAACGCGGCGCTGGGGTTGCGCCAGAACATGCGCCGCTCCAGGCGGTACTGGCGCCAGCCCAGGGCGAGTGCGTCAGCCATCGGCGGTCAGCTCCAGATAAACGTCCTCGAGCGTCGGGCGACCGACGCTGAGCTCCTCCAGGTGTTCACCGCGCGCCAGCGCCTCGGCGGTCAACTCGGCCAGCAGCGCCGTCGGGTTATCGGTCTGGCGCTCGACGAAGCTGCCGTCGCGGTCGCGGTAGGCGACGCGGTACTGCGAGGCGCCGACGCCGAGCTCGCGCGGCGGGCCGATCGCCAGCACGCGACCGTCCTTGACGATCGCCACACGGTCGGCGAGCTCCTGCGCCTCGTCGAGGTAGTGCGTCGTCAGCAGGATCGTCTTGCCGAGGTCGCGCAGCTTACGCACCGTGTCCCAGGCGCTTCTGCGCGCCTCTGGGTCAAAGCCCGTCGTCGGCTCGTCGAGGAAGATCAGCTCGGGATCGCCGACCAGCGCCAGCGCGAAGTCCAGCCGGCGCAGCTGCCCGCCGGAGAGCTTGCGGCTGCGCACGTCGGCCTTGTCCTGCAGACCGGACAGCGCAAGCACCTCCTCGACGTCGCGCGGGCGCGGATAGAAACCGGCCCAGTGGCGCAGCGCCTCGCGCGGTGTGATGTGACCGTAGATGCCGCCGGACTGCAGCACGATGCCGATTTGCCGGCGCAGCGAGCGACTGCGTTGACCGGGGTCGTGGCCGAGCACCGACACCTCGCCGCCGCTGCGCGCGCGATAACCCTCGAGAATCTCCACGGTCGTCGTCTTGCCAGCGCCGTTGGGCCCGAGCAGGCCGAAGACCTCGCCGCGGCGCACGCTGATGTCGATGCCGCGAACGGCCTCGAACTCGCCATAGCGCTTGCTCAGGGCACGTACTTCGATGGCCGGGGTCGCCTTGCTCACTTGCCGCCAATCATCCCAGCCCCGCGTCGCGCAGGCGCGCGACGCCATGCGCGCGCCGCCGGGCGCCGCTACCAGTGAACGCCGCGGGTGAGCGTGGCCATCGCGATCTGCTCAAACGAGGCCTTCTCTTCTTCGTTTTTCTGACCCTTGGAGGCGGCCGAGTCGGGGAACACGCGATAGGCCAGGTGCAGCAGGCGGTCGACCGTCTTGGGCGACAGCGCGTAGGCAATCTCGCCGACCGTGCCCAGGCGCGTGCCCATGTGCTTTGGGCGGCCGCGCATGGCCTCGAGGATCATGTCGCCGGCCTCGTCGGGGGTGATCGCCGGGAAGGCGTCGTACATCTTCGTCGGAGCGATCATCGGCGTGCGCACGAGCGGCATGTGGATTGTCGTGAACGTGACGCCGTCGCCGATCACCTCGGAGGCCACCACGCGCGTGAAAGCGTCGAGCGCCGACTTGGATGCGACGTAGGCGGAGAAGCGCGGCGGGTTGGTCTGCACGCCGATCGAGGAGATGTTGACGATGTGCCCCGAGCCGCGCTCGCGCATGTGCGGCAGCAGGCCGATGATCAGCTTGACGGCGCCGAAGTAGTTCAGCTGGATCGTCCGTTCGAAGTCGTGGAAACGGTCGTAGCTGAGCGCGATCGAGCGGCGGATCGAGCGCCCTGCGTTGTTCACGAGCATGTCGACGTTGCGGTGGTCGGCGAGCACGCGCTCGACGAGCCGTTCGACGGACTCCATGTCGGAGATATCGGCCGCGTAGACGTAGGCCGTGCCGCCCGCGGCGACGATCTCCGCGCGAGCCTCCTCGAGCTTCTCGACGTTGCGCGCGACCAGCAGCGGCACGCCGCCGGCCTCGGCGACCTTCAGCGCGGTCGAGCGGCCGATGCCCGAGGACGCGCCCGTGATCATCACATGCTTGCCCTCCAGCGCCTCCTTGAGCGTGCGCCCGGCGGACATGCTCGGCTCCATCTCGCGCTCCCAGTAGTCCCACAGGCGCCCGGCATAGTCGTGCAGCGCCGGCGGGCGCTCCAGCGGCGTGCCGGCCAGCGCGCGGCCGGAGTTGCGCGTGTCAAAGCGCGGCACCAGCTCCATGTGCGCGATGACCTCTTCGGGAATGCCCAGCTCGCGCAGTGCGAGCTTGCGCAGCTGGCGCCACGGCGGCAGGTCGAGCGCGAGCGTGAGCGGCCACTTCGGCAGCGGGTCGGTGAGTCGCTTGTCGACGCTGACGGCAAAGCGCGGCGCGTGCGCTGCCGACGCGAACTCGTTGATCATCTCGTCCACGCGCTGGCGGCGCGGATCGGTCAGGTGAAAGGCCTTGCCGTCGAGGTCGGGCTCGTGGGCGATGTGCTCGAGCGCGTCGACGACCCAGTCGACCGGCACCAGGTTCGTGTTGCCGAGGTCGGGGCCGACGAGCGGCGTCCACTCGGGCAGCAGCTGGCGCGCGCGCTGGATCGCCTTGAAGAAGTAGTAGGGACCGTCGACCTTGTCCATCTCGCCGGTGCGCGAGTCGCCGACGACGATGCCCGGGCGATATACGCGCCAGGGCACGTAGGCCTGCTCGCGCACGATGCGCTCGGACTCGAACTTCGTGCGGTGATAGGGCGAGGGCAGCTTCTGGCCCTCGTCGAACATCTCCTCTTCGAACGTGCCCTTGTACTCGCCGGCCACGGCGATCGAGGAGACGTGATGCAGGCGCTCGGCGTTGATCGCGCGCGCCAGTTCGACGGCGTGCGTCGTGCCGCCGACGTTGACGGCTGTGTTCAGCTCCGGCGCAGCGGTCATGTCATAGACGGCCGCGAGGTGGAAGAAGTGCTTGATCTTGCCGCGCAGCTCGGTGACCTGCTCCTGCTCGACGCCGAGCAGCGGGCGGCGCAGATCGCCGATGACCGGCTCGACGCGTTTGGCTGCGCTGGCTCCGGCGACGACGCTCCAACGCGTGATCAGGTCGTTGAGGCGCTCCTGCGAGGTCTCGCGCACGAGCACATAGACCTTGCCCTGTCGTTTGTCGAGCAGTTGCTCGACCAGACGACGACCGATGAAGCCGGTCGCTCCTGTGACGAAGTAGGCCATCGCGCAGCAGAGCCTACCTAGATGTAGTTCCTAACCACATTCGTCAGTAGACATCCGGGCCTCCTTGAAGGCTGGGCGGTGCTGAAGCCCCCAGACACCAAGGAGGACACCGGATGAAGCTGCACGGTAATGCCCGCACCTGTCCGAACAGCAGGCGCTTGCT
>DATARK010000076.1:0-22898 GCA_036264175.1 Solirubrobacteraceae bacterium | reverse complement strand
AGCGTCCCGGTCGAGGAGATCGTGGCCGTGACGATGGGACCGGAGAGCGCCGTACGCGCGCTGCACAAGGCGGTCTCGCTCGGTGCCGACCGCTCGGTCCACCTGTCCGACGAGGCGGTCGCCGGCTCGGATGTGGCGGCGACCGGGTACGCGCTCGCAGCCGTGCTTGCGCGTGAGGCACCGGATCTGGTGCTGCTGGGCCAGCAGTCCGACGACGGCGAGTGCTACACGATCGGCGCGGTCGTGGCCGAGCACCTGGCGATGCCGTCGCTGACGCAGGTCATCAAGATGGACGTCGACGCCGAGGCGCTGCGCTGCGAGCGGCAGGCCGAGTACGGCTACGACACCGTGCAGATCAAGCTGCCCGCGGTGATCTCCGTAGGCGACGCGATCAACGAGCCGCGCTACCCGTCGCTGAAGGCGATCATGGGCGCGAAGAAGAAGCCGCTGGACAGCGTCAGCGCCGGTGACGTGGAGATCGACGCGAGCAAAGTCGGCGGCGATAACTCCGCCGCCCAGTGGGTCGCCGCGAAGGCTCCGCCGGCCAAGGCAGCGGGCGAGATCATCGAGGACGAGGACACCGGCGAGACGGTCGAAAAGATCGTCGCCTGGCTCGACGAGAGGAAGCTGATCTAGATGGCGAACATCCTGGTTTACGCGCTGCACTACGACGGCGCGATCAACAAGAACTCGCTGGGCGCCGTCTCCGAGGGCGCCAAGCTCGCCGCCGAGCTCGGCGGCGAGGCGCACGCGATCCTGCTCGGTGAGAACGTGCCCGATGACCTGGCGGGCTCGCTGGGCAAGTACGGCGCCAAGAAGGTGCTCGTGGCCGAGGGCCCGGAGGGTCTGGCGCAGCCGCTGGTCGACGCGATGGCGGCGGCGATCTCCGGCGGCGACTACTCCTACGCGCTGTTCGGCGGCGGCCTGCTTGGCTTCGAGATCGGCGCCGGCCTGGCCGCGCGCCTGGGAGCGGGCGTGGCGATGGAGGTCACCAACGTGCGCGCCGAGGGCGGCGAGCTCGTGGCCGAGCGCCCGATTCTCGGCGATTCGGCGATCTCAGAGATCAAATACCGCTCTGACGTCGGCATCATCATCGGCCGGCTGAACGCGTTCGAGATCTCCGAGAGCGGCGACGCGGCCGCGCCGGTGGAGAAGCTCGACTTCGAGCTGAGCGCACACGCCTCGCAGGCGACGATGGTCACGCGCGGCGAACAGCGCGGAGCCGACGTCGACATCGAGGGCGCCGACATTCTCGTCGCCGGCGGACGCGGGCTGGGCAAGGCCGAGGGCTTCGAGCTGGCCGAGGAACTGGCCAAGGCCTTCGGCGGCAACAGCGCCGTTGCCGCCACGCGGGCGGTCGTCGACGCCGGTTGGTACCCCTACGCGGCGCAGATCGGCCAGACGGGCAAGACGGTCGCGCCCAAGCTGTACCTCGCGGCGGGCATCTCCGGCGCGATCCAGCACAAGGTCGGCATGCAGGCCTCGGAGAACATCGTCGCGATCAACAAGGACGCCAACGCGCCGATCTTCGAATTCTCCGACCTCGGCATCGTCGGCGATCTGAACAAGATCCTGCCGAAGCTGACCGAGGCGGTAAAAGCGAAGAAGGGCAGCTAGGCATGTCGGCGCACAACGGCAAGGTCGCACCCGCCCAGTTCCCGCCGCCGGTGAACTCGCAGAAGGAGTTCATCAAGCGCGGGCTCGACGACGAGGACGAGCTGATCGAGGTCGGCGTCGCGATCGTCGGTGGCGGGACGGCCGGGCTGGCGTGCGCCAACCGCCTGCTGCAGTTGCTGGCGGACGACCCCGAGACGCTGGAGCGCCTGGGCGAAGTACCCGTCGCGGTGATCGAGAAGGCGAAGACCTGCGGCGGGCACAACCTGTCGGGCGCGGTGATGCGCCCAGAGCCGCTGCGGGAGCTGTTTCCGGACATGACCCGCGAGCAGTGGCGCGAGGAGGGCTTCGCCTTCGGCGAGGTCACGAAGGAGTCGGTGTACATGCTGACGGGACCGAAGAGCAAGCTGCCGGTGCCGATTCCGGCCGTGCCGAACTTCAAGAACCATGGCAACGAGGTCGTATCGGTATCCGCGCTGGCGCGCTACCAGCAGCGTCAGGCCGAGGAAGCGGGCGCGTACATCCTCACCGAGACCGCGGCCACGCAACTGGTCGTCGAGGACGGCCGCGTGGTCGGCGTTCGCTCGGGCGACAAGGGCCGCGGCAAGGACGGCGAGCCGCTGGGCAACTTCGAGCCCGGCACGGACATCAAGGCGAAGGCGACCGTCCTCGCCGAGGGCTGCTGGGGGCACCTGACGGGCGCGGCGATCCGCGAGTTCGATCTCGCCAAGGACCGCGAGCCGCAGGTCTGGGAGCTCGGCGTCAAGGAGGTGTGGAAGGTCTCCAAGCCGCTCGATCGTGTGATTCACACGTTCGTTCAGCCGTGGCCGTTGAAGGTCTCGCCGAAATACGGGCAGCTCGGCGGCACGTGGATGTACCCGATGAAGAACGCCGCCGGCGAGGACCTCGTCTCGATCGGCTTCGTCGTCGATCTGAACTACAAGGACGCGACGACGTCGGCTCACGACCTGCTGCAGACCTTCAAGACGCACCCGCTTGTCAAGGGGATCCTCGAGGGCGGCGAGCGAGTCGCGTGGGGAGCGAAGGCGCTGCCCGGCGGCGGCTACTGGTCGATGCCGAAACTTTCGATGCCCGGCGCCGTGCTCGTGGGCGACGCGGGTGGCATGGTCGACACGGCGGCGCTGAAGGGTGTGCACCACTGCATCAGGTCAGGGATGCTCGCCGCCGAGTCGATCTACGCGGCGCTGAAGAGCGGCAGAAGCGACCTCTCCGACTACGAGGATGCGATCGAGCAGTCATCCGTTGGCAAGGAGCTCTACGAGGTGCGCAACACTCGCCAGGCCTTCCAGAAAGGGTTCCTCGTCGGAAGCCTGCTCGCGGGTCCGTCGATCATGTCCAAAGGCAAGCTGCCGCCTGGCCGCCAAGAATGGCACCGCGACGACGACGAGCCGATGTTCGTCGGCGACACCAAGGACCGCTACCCCAAGCCGGACGGTAAGTACACCTTCGACAAGCTCTCCTCTGTGTTCATCACCGGTAATGCGACGCGCGACGACGCGCCCAACCACATTCGCGTGCAGAAACACGTGCCACGCGAGATCGCCGAGACGTGGCGGTGGATGTGCCCGGCGGGCGTCTACGAGATTCCCGAGGACGCTCCCGAGACCGGCGAGGTGGACGTGATCGTCAACTACACCAACTGCGTGCAGTGCGGAGCGATCACGGCCAAGGGTGGGCGGCTGACGACGCCCGAGGGCGGCGACGGCCCGCTCTACCAGATCCTCTAGGCACCAACTGCAAAGGCCATGTGCGCGGGCGCGAAACATCGGCGCCGAGCACGTGTTAGAGGGATGTCATGAGCACCCCCTCCAGCAGCTCCAACGCCGTGCGCGGCGGCACTCGCAGCAAGCCTGCGCGTGCCCTGCGCCTGCTGACGTGCGCGCCGGCGCTGGCCCTTGCCTTCGCCGCGCCGGCGGGCGCGCAGCAGACGATGACACCCGAAACCGGCGGCGTGACGGCCACGCTGGAACAGTGCGTCACCTCGACCGAGCAGGCCGAACGCTCGGCGACGTTCACCGGCGAAATGTCCTCGATCGCCGGTGCTACGAAGATGTCGATGCGCATCGACATCGAGGAGCGCCTGCCGGACGAAAGCGAATTTCACATGGTCAGCGCGCCGGGACTTGGCGTGTGGCGGGCGGCGGACCCGAAGGTGAAGGTCTACAAGTACCTCAAGCAGGTCAGCAACCTGTCCTCGCCGGCGTCCTATCGCGGTCTTGTGCGCTTTCGCTGGATCAATGCTCAGAAACACGTGATCAAGCGCGCCGAACGGCTCACGACGCGCTGCCTGCAGCCGACGCTGTCCGCCCAGCCGGTCACGCCGCCGGCCGAAGCCACGGCGCCGCCGGCCGCGACGGCCGGCTCCTGAGCATCAAGCGCGCGCCGGCGCGTCGGTGGGTCGCTAGAATGGTCCAACGATGAAGGCCAAGATTCACCCCACCTACGAGCGGGCACGCGTGCACTGCACGTGCGGCAACGAGTTCATCACGCGTGCGACGCAGGACGAGCTGCGCGTCGAGGTGTGCTCGAACTGCCACCCGTTCTACACCGGACGTCAGAAGCTGGTGGACAGCGGCGGGCGCGTGGAGCGCTTCCAGCGCCGCGTGGCAAAGGGCCGCATGCAATCCGCCCAGACTCGGTCCGCTTAGCAGCCCGATGTCGTCGCGCTCGGCCGCCGGTTCGACGACGGTTGCGCCAGAGAGCCCGCCGAGCGACTCCGCGCTGGATGCGCAGGACGCAGACGAGCGCGGGCTGATGACCGCGCCGGGCGGCGTCGACGCGGACGCCGACGGTCAGCTGAACGCCCGTCGCGACGCTCCGGTCGGTGGGCAGGCGGTGCTCGAGGGCGTGATGATGCGCGGCGTCTCCAACTGGGCCGTCGCCGTGCGCAAGCCGACCGCCGAGCAGCTCGCCGAGGGCGAGCGCTCGCCGGAGGAGGCCGCTCTGGGGGAGATCGAGGTCACGGCCTTCCCGTTGGAGTCAGCGCTCAAACGCCACCGGCTGCTGCGCCTGCCGATCGTGCGCGGCATCGTCGCGCTGGGCGGCTCGCTGGCGATCGGCTTTCGCGCGCTGGAGGTCTCGGCCAACGCTCAGCTTCCGCCCGACGAGAGCGACGGCTCGGCCGAAGAGATTCCCAAGGGTGTGTGGGCCGGAACCGTGGTCGTGGCGCTGGTCGTCGCGGTGGTTCTGTTCTTTTTGATTCCCGTCGGGCTGACGAGCCTGATCAAGGACCAGCTCGGCTCGTCGTTCTTGTTCTGGCTGATCGAGGGCGTCGTGCGCACGAGCATCTTCCTCGGCTACATGCTGCTGCTCTCGCGCCTGCGCGACCTGCGCCGCGTGTTCGAGTACCACGGCGCCGAGCACAAGACGATCTCCTGCTTCGAGGCGGGCCTGCCACTGACGCCGGCCAACGCGCAGCGCTTCTCGCGCCTGCACCCGCGCTGTGGCACGAGCTTTCTGCTGGTCGTGATGATCGTGGCGATCTTCGTGTTCGCGCCGATCGGCCTGCCCGCCTGGTACTGGCTGGTGGCGACGCGCATTCTCGGCGTGCCGATCATCGCCGGCGTGTCCTTCGAGCTGATCAAGTTCGCCGGTCGCAACCGCAGCCGTCGCTGGGTGCGCGCGGTGATGTGGCCCGGCCTCAAGCTGCAGCTGTTGACGACGCGCGAGCCCGACCTCGACCAGCTCGCCGTGGCGATCGCGGCCCTGCGCGCGGTGCTCGATCGCGAGACGCCCGGCGACCTGTCGGCCGAGGATCTGGTCGGCGTGGAGGTCGTCGCCTAGCCCAGAGCGCCGATAGGCGGCGCGAGCCGGCGTCCTCGGTCGCTCGCGTGTTGTCACACGCCACGCTCCCTGCGTCCTGGGCTCGCTTGCCTCTCGACGCTCTGTCCCCGTCGTCAGCCGCCTGCAGTGCGCCCTTGCAGGGGCGGCACAGGCGGCCCATAGACTGGGACGCGATGATCGAAGACCTCGTCAAGCAGATCGAGACGCGCTTTGCCGAGCTCGGCGAGCAGATGACCGACCCTGAGGTCATCTCCGACCGCGAGCGCTACGCAGAGGTGGGACGCGCCTACCGCCAGCTGGAGCCGGCCGCGAAGCTGGCGGCGCAGTGGCGCGAGGCGCAGAGCACTGCCGACGGCGCCGAGGAACTGCTCGCCGAGGAGGGCGAGGACTCCGAGCTGCGCGACGAGCTGACGCGCGCGCGAGAGCGCATCGAGGAGGTCGAGGAGGAGATTCGCATGGCGATGGTCGAGCGCGATCCCAACGACGACAAGAGCGTGATCGTCGAAATCCAGGGCGGCGCGGGCGGCGACGAGGCGGGCCTGTGGGCCGGCGACCTGTACCGCATGCTCGTCAAGTACGCCGAGCGGCGCGGCTGGCAGTCCGAGGCGATGGACGTGGGCGACGGCAAGTACACGTTCGCGATCAAGGGCGATGGCGCGTACTCGGTGTTCAAGTTCGAGGGCGGCACGCATCGCGTGCAGCGTGTTCCGCAGACCGAGTCCCAGGGACGCGTGCACACCTCCACGGCGACCGTGGCGGTGCTGCCGGAGGCCGAGGACGTGGACGTGCAGATCGATCCCAATGACCTGCAGATCGACGTCTACCGCTCATCCGGGCCCGGCGGGCAGTCGGTCAACACGACCGACTCGGCCGTGCGCGTGACGCACGGTCCGACCGGCATCGTCGTGTCGATGCAGGACGAGAAGTCCCAGCTGCAGAACCGCGAGAAGGCGCTGCGCGTGCTGCGCGCGCGCGTCTACGAGCGCGCGCTGGCAGAGCAGCAGGCAGAGCTGGCCGCGGACCGCCGCTCGCAGGTCGGCACCGGCGACCGCGCCGAGAAGATTCGCACCTACAACTACGGCGAGCGGCGCGTGACCGACCATCGCATCAAGCTGACCGTGCACAACCTGGACGACGTGCTCGAGGGCCAGCTCGACGAGATCACGGCGGCGCTGCAGGCAGACGAGAAGCGCCGGCGCCTGCAGACGCAGGCCGCGGCGTGAGCGCGCCGGCCGCCAAGGCGCGCAGGCGCGCCGGCGGCACGAGCGTTCGCGACGCGCTCGAAGGAGCGGTCACGGCGATCTCGGCGGCGGGCTGTGAGACGCCGCGACTGGACGCCGAAGTGCTGCTTGCGCACGTGCTCGGAGTTACGCGCGAGCGTCTGCTGATCGACCGCGAGCTGGAGGTCGCCGGCGGCGACGTGCGCGCGTTTCAGGACGCCGTTCGCCGCCGCGCCGTGCTGCGCGAGCCGGTCGCATACATCGTCGAACGCCGCGGCTTTCGCGGCCTGGAGCTGCGCGTCGATCGGCGCGCGCTGGTGCCGCGACCGGAGACGGAGCTGCTGGTCGAACGCGCGCTGACGCTGGAGCAGGGCGCGAGCGTGCTCGACGTCGGCACCGGCAGCGGCGCCGTGGCGCTGGCGCTGAAGGACGAGCGCGCGGACCTGCGCGTGACGGGCAGCGACGTCAGCCAGGACGCGCTGGAGCTGGCACGCGAGAACGCTCGGCGTCTGGACCTCGACGTCGAGCTGCTTCACGCGGACCTGCTCGACGGGCTGGAGGACCGCTTTGATGCGGTGCTGGCCAACCTGCCCTACGTCGCCGAGGACGAGCGCTCCACGCTGCAGCCGGAGATAGTCAGGCACGAGCCGCCAAGCGCTCTGTTCGCCGGCGCCGACGGGCTGTCGCAGCTGCGCGCGCTGACCGCGCAGCTGGCGCTGCGTCCGCGCGTGCGCTGGGTGGCGCTGGAGCACGGCGCCGATCAGGCGGCGGCCGTCGCCGAGCTGGTACGCGCGGCGGGCTTTGCAAATGTTGAGTGCGTGCGCGACCTTGCGGGTATGCAGCGAGTGGTGACCGGAGTGCGCAAATGCCCGTGAGCGCGACGCTGAGCGCCGCCGACGCCGACAGCCTGCGCGCCTGTGTGGCGGACGGGGGGGTCGCGGTGTTCCCGACCGACACCGTCTACGGCGTCTGCTGCGACCCCGACGACCACGTCGCGGCGGCACGGCTTTACGGACTGAAGGGACGCTCCTCAATGCAGCCCTCGGCGGTGATGTTCTTCTCGCTGAAGGCCGCACTGGACGCACTGTCCGAGCTCAACGAGGCCGAGCTGGGCGCGCTCAACGCGCTGCTTCCCGGGCCGGTGACAGTGCTGCTGGAGAACCGCCGCGCGCGCTTTGCCGCGGCCTGCCGCAGCGACCCGGCGACCTTCGGGCTGCGCGTGCCGTGGCTGCCTGAGCCGCTGCACGCGCTGGGCGCGATCGACGCGCCGCTGATGCAGTCGAGCGCCAACATCTCCGGCCAAGCCGACGCGCGTACGCTCGACGCCGTGCCCACGAGCCTGCGCGATGGCGTGGACGTGGTGCTCGATGGCGGCGTGCTGCCGGGTGTCGCCTCGACGGTCGTCGACCTGCGCGAATACGAGACGACCGGCGCATGGCACGTGCTGCGCGAAGGCGCACTCGCCGCCGAGGCGGTCGGCGAGCTGCTGGCGCAGGCGCGTTGACCGCCGCGCGTGCACCCGTGCTAGCCTCGTGACAGCTGCCGCGACTGGCGCCTGAGGTGGGATCGACCACCGGGAAGCGGCCAGCGAATACGCCGCGCGCCTGGGCACAAACAGTCACCGCCTGATCGAGGAGGTCGCCGTGTCCGAGCTGAGCCCCGACTACTTCAACCGCCCGCTGAGCGAGGTCGACCCAGAGATTGCCGAGGTGCTGCACGGCGAGCTGGAGCGCGAGCAACGCACGCTGGAGGCGATCGCCTCGGAGAACTTCGTGCCGCGCGCCGTGCTCGAGTGTCAGGGCTCGGTGCTCACCAACAAGTACGCCGAGGGCTATCCCGGACGGCGCTACTACGGCGGCTGCGAGTGGGTCGACGTGTCCGAGCAGCTGGCGATCGACCGCGCCAAGGCGCTGTTCGGCGCAGAGCACGCCAACGTGCAGCCGCACTCCGGCGCGCAGGCCAACACGGCCGTCTACCACGCCCTGCTGCAGCCAGGCGACACGATCATGGGCCTGTCGCTGGCGCACGGCGGTCACCTGACGCACGGCATGAAAATCAACGTGTCCGGACGCCTGTACGACATCGCACCCTACGAGGTCGACCGCGAGACCAGCCTGCTGGACATGGACGAGGTCGCGCGCATCGCTCGCGAGCGCAAACCGAAGATGCTGCTCGCCGGCTGGTCGGCCTATCCGCGCCACCTGGACTTCGCGCGCTTTCGCGAGATCGCCGACGAGGTCGGCGCGCTGCTGATGGTCGACATGGCGCACTTCGCCGGGCTTGTCGCGGCGGGCCTGCATCCCAACCCGGTCGAGCTCGGCGCCGATGTCGTGACGACGACCACGCACAAGACGCTGGGCGGGCCCCGTGCCGGCGTGATCCTGTGCAAGGCCGAGCACGCCAAGAAGATCGACTCGGCCGTCTTTCCGGGCCAGCAGGGCGGACCGCTCGAGCACGTCATCGCGGCCAAGGCCGTCACATTCAAGATCGCCGGCTCAGAGCTGTTCGCCGAGCGCCAGCAGCGCACGCTGGACGGCGCGCGCGCCTGGGCGCAGGAGCTGCTCGAGGCAGGCCACGGCGTCAACGTGCTCACCGGCGGCACCGACGTGCACCTGGTGCTTGTCGACCTGCGCGACGCAGACCCGGAGCTCACCGGCAAGCAGGCCGAGGACCGCTTGCACGCGATCGACATCACGGTCAACCGCAACGCCGTGCCCTTCGATCCGCGCCCGCCGATGGAGGCCTCGGGCCTGCGCATCGGAACTCCGGCGCTGGCGACGCGCGGGCTTCAGCACGACGACTTCGTCGAGGTCGGTCAGATCATGGCCACGGCGCTGACGCCCGAGTACCAGTCGCGCTCGCGCGAGCTTGCCGAGCGCGTGCGCGAGGTCGCCGAGCGCTATCCGCTGTATGAGCGCCTCGAGCAGACCAGCGCGCGGGCGACTTTCTGAACCGTGCCAATCGTGCCACCTGCCGACGCCGCCGCACTTGCGGCGCGTGGCGCTCTGGCACGCATCGCGGCGCGGCCGGCGTTTGATGCGATCCGACCATGCGGGCCGTAGATGGGTGTTGCATGCGCGTCCAGCGGTAGCCATCGTCTATACGACGTAAATACCATGGCGCACGCTGCGCGCAGAGAGTAGTCACACCACACCGCCGCCCAAGCGCGGCGGTGGTGTGCGACCCCTATGCCTGCGATGCTCTGGCGGACCAAATGGGGCATCTGACCGAGCTCGACGCGCTGTACGCGTTTCTCGTGGCCGCCGCAGTAACGGCGCTGCTCACGCCGCTGACGATGCGCTTTGCCAGGGCCGTCGGCGCGATCGACGAACCACGCGAGCGCGGCCTGTCAGAAAGCGCCACGCCGCTGCTCGGCGGCCTGGCGATCTTCGCGGGCCTGCTGGTCGCGGGCCTGATCTGGCTGCCCGCGGGCTATGCCTCAGAACACGACCTGTGGAACGGTGTGCTGCTGGCCGCGGCCGTGATCACGCTGGTGGGCGCGCTGGACGACCGCTTCGAGCTGCCGCCGGTGGTCAAGCTCGCCGGTCAGATCGTCGCGGCGGTGATCGTGGTGCACTACGGCGTCGCCGTGAAGGCGATCACGCTGCCGTTCATCGGCACGCTGGCATTTCCCAACGCGGGCGTGACCAACGCCGGCCCGGTGCTGACGGTCATCGGCCTGGTGGCGATGATGAACGTGGTCAACTTCTCCGACGGCGTCGACGGCCTGGCGGCGGGCGTGTGCGTGATCATCGCGCTGGCGATGACGGTCATTGCATTCGACCTCGGCCGCGCGCAGCCCGGCGTGCTCGCGGCGCTGACCGCCGGCGCTGCGCTCGGCTTTCTGGTCTACAACTTCCCGCCGGCGTCGAGCTTCATGGGCGACTGCGGCGCCAACCTGCTCGGCCTGATGATGGGCGTGATCACCGTCGAGGCGGCCGTCAAGACGGCCGCCGTGGTGTCTTTAGTGCTGCCGCTGATCCTGCTCGCCGTGCCGTTCCTGGACACGACGTTCGTCGTGCTCAAGCGTTTGAAGTACCGCCAGCCCATCTACCGGCCCGACAGCGAGCATTTCCACCATCGCATGGCGCGCATCGGCTTTTCCAGCCGGCGCACGATTGCCTATCTGTACGCATGGACGCTGATGCTCGCCGGCCTTGCGCTGGCGCTGCGCTTCGTTCCCTACTCAGATCACAAAGGCCACCTGCACACCGGCTGGACGCTGGTGATGATCGGGCTCGGGCTGATCGCGGCCGCCGCCAGCGTGTATCTGGTCTACGTGCTGGAGATTCTCAAGTTCAGGCGCCTGGACGCGATGCGCCTGCGGCTGCTGCGTCCCGAGGCCTCAGCGACCGAGATCGAGCAGGGGGTCGTGCACGACCTGGAAACGGGTGAGATCGACGCGATCTCGGTGCACGGCCAGAGCGGGGTTGTGGATGCGCACCCGCGCGGGCAGGAGCAGCGGGTCGGCGAGCGGCAGGTGGATGAGGACGGCGTAAGCGCAGAACAGCAGCGCCGCGCCGCGCAGCCGCCGATCGCCGCCGACAGCGGCTAGCGGCAGCACCCAGATTGCATACCAGGGCAGCAACCACGCCGTGGACAGCAGCAGCGCCAGCGTGGTCCAGCCCGCGGCAACGCGCCAATCGGCGCCGCGCGTGGTGCGCCACAGCGCGTAGATGAGCGCGACGAGAAACAGCGCGACGAACACGTTGCGCCACCAGTCCGGCGTGCCGCTCAGGCCGAACAGCCGTGCCGTCTCGGCCGGCACGCTGTGCACCGCCACGAGCTGTTGCTGCTCGCCGATCGCGTTGAGAAAGCCCAGCGCATGCGAGCCGAAGCCGATCAGCGCCACGGCGCCGAGCGCGAGCAGGCTGAGCGCAGCCGAGGCGATCACACGCCGGCGCTCGCGCCAGCGCGACGGCGCGAGCACCAAGAAGACCAGTGCCAGGCCCGCGGTGACCTTGATCGCCATGCCCACGACCAGCGCCGCCGCGCCGGCACGAAAGCGTGGGCTCGCGCCGGCGGTGAGCGCGAGCGCGGCGGCGAGCATGGTGACGATCAACGTGTCGTTGTGCGCGCCGCCCACGGCGAGCACCAGCAGCACCGGATTCAAGCCGACGAACGCCACGGCCCAGCGGCGCGATTGGCCCAGCTTGCCCGCGGCGCGCGCGACCAGCGCGACGGCGCCAAGGCTGGAGGCCACCGCGAGAGCCTTGAAGGCCCACAACCCTCCCGCCAGTCCGAGCGGCGCGGTCGCATAGCTGGCGAGCGTGAACAGCGGACCGTAGGGCGAGTGCTGATAGGGCCAGCCGAGAAACCACAGCACTTCGTCGCCGGGCGCCTGCGCGGCCACGTGCGTGTAGGGGTCAAGGCCATGCAGTGCGCCTAGACGTGCAAAGCCCAGGTAGCCGAAGACATCCTGGGAGATCAGCGGCGGCCCGAGCAGCAGGACGACGTGCGCGGCGACGATCGCTGCCACCAGAGCGCGCATAGACAGCGCGCGCGCGAAGCCGAGCACCAGCAGGTAGCTGGCGACCATGATCAGCATCAGCGTCTGAAAGCCGCTCGAGCCGAGGCTCATGCCCAGACCCTCCAGCGGACCCGCCAGCCAGCCGGGCCAGCCGCCGCTTCGCGCGGGCACGTACTGCGACGGTTCGCCGGCTGCGCCGGCGACCGTCAGGAAGACCGTCGTGACGATGCCCAGCAGGCCGAGCGCGCCGAGCGCACGCGGGATCGCCGCATCGCGGCGCAGCGGCGGGCGGCGCGCGTGGCTCAGGCGGCCATCGGCGCGGCGAACGGCCTCGATCGGCGCGCTTGGCAAAGCCGGGGCGGACGGCATCTGCATCATTGTTGCGTCTAGGACGCGGGCAGGCGTGTGATGCGGAATGTAGAATCCCTCTGTAGCCGCGAAAAGCGCGTGCCCCGGAGGGGATAACGGTGTACGTGTCGCGGCACGCCAGGCGCCCGCCATGGGCGCGCGCTGCCTTTACATGCGACTTCGCCGCCGCAAACCCACATCGCGCCGGGCCTCGGGGCCGCGTCGCGTGCTGATCCTCTCGGCCGACGTCGGCGAGGGGCACGCGGCCGCTGCCCGCGCGCTGGCCGCGCAGCTCGAGCAGGCGCCGCAGCCAACCGAGGTCACCGTGATCGACGGGCTGGCGGCGATGGGCCGGCTGCTCAAACCGGTCGTCGAGGACGGCTATCGCGTGCAACTTCGCTTCATCCCCTGGACGTACACGATCGTCTATGGGCTGCTCAACCACGTGCCGCCGGTTCGCGCGCTGGCAACGCGCTTGCTGCGGCTGTTCGGCTCACGCCCGCTGGCGCGCACGATCGCCGAACACGACCCCGACGTGGTCGTGTCGACCTATCCGGCTGTGACGGTCGTGCTGGCGCGGCTGCGCCGGACGGGCGAGGTGCAATGCCCCACCGTGGCCACGATCACCGATCTGACCGGATTGTTCTTCTGGGCGCAGCCGGGCATCGACATGCACATGGTCATGTACGGGGAGTCGATGCGCTCGGTGGAGCGCATCGCCGGGCGCGACAGCGTGCGCCTGGTCGCGCCGCTGATCTCCGACGAGTTCCTGCAGACGCGCTGCCCGATGCAGGCGCGGCGCACCCTGGGCCTCTCAGAGCAAGGTCGCATGGTCGTTGTCTCCGGGGGTGGCTGGGGTGTCGGCGACGTAGAGGGTGCCGTGCGCGAGTTCATCGCAGTGCCCGAGGTCAGCAGCATCGTCGTGCTGGCCGGACGCAATGAGCAGCTCGCGCAGAAGCTGCGCGGCAGCTTCGCGCGCGAGCAGCGCGTGCACGTCTACGAGTTCACCGACAAGATGCCCGAGCTGCTCGCTGCGGCCGACGTGCTGGTGCACTCCACCGGCGGCGTGACCTGCCTGGAGGCAATGGCGGCTGGAACGCCGGTCGTCTCCTACGGCCTGCCGGTGGGCCACGCGCGCGTGAACACGCGTGCGATGGCCGCGCTTGACCTGCTGCGCCTGGCCAACGACACGACCGAGCTGCGCGAGCACGTGCGCGCGAGCTTCACCGGTGAGGGTGAGACGCGGGGCGCCGGCGCACCGGTCGAGGAGGCCAAGGATCTGGCTGCGGCCGAGGTGGTTCTGGCGGCGCCACATCGTGTGCGTGTGATCCCGCGCTGGCGGTTGCGCACGGTCGCGCTGGCAACGCAGCTGGCGCTGCTGCTCGGCGTCGGCACGTGGATGATGTCGACCGACGAGGTCACTGCGATCGCCAGCAAGATCCTGCACGTTCATGCGCTCAAGCAGGTCAAGACCGACCAACCCGACGTCGGTCTGATCGTGCACACGCCCTCGGGCGACGTCTCGCAGGTGGCACTCGAACTCGCACGCCGCGGCATCCACGCCTCGTTCGCCGACGACGCGGGCGTGCCCTCGCCGGTGATGGTCGCCAAGCTGCGCGCGCTCGGCGACGAGGTCGTCCCGGAAGTGCCCGACTCCGCGACGTTTCGCTGGATGCGCACGCGCTCGATGCTTCACGCGCAGGCGCGCGCGCTGGGCATTCACCACCACTTCTACTACCTGCAGCCGCGCGGCGGCCTGACGGTCGGCCAGCTGGTGCTCGCGCGCACGGACGGCGCCACGCCGGTGTGCGGCGCCCAGCGCCTCAACGCCAAGGGTCCGCTGCCTCAGCGCCCCGTGCGCGCCGGCGACGTGCTCGTGGTCGAGCTCGACGGGTCCACGGCTTCGGTATCCGGGCTCGCGCGCATCGTCTCCTGGCTCGACGGCAAAGCGCTCGGCGCCGAGCCGCTGGGCTGGCTGACGCGCTCGCCCTCCATCAGCGCGACCAGCAGCGGCGAGCGCGCGAGAACGGCCGCACCGCCGACGAGCAACGCCAGCGAGGCCGACAACGGAACGCCGCCCAGCGGCGTGTCGGCGAAGCTCTCTCCGAACAGCAGCGGCGCGACGACGAGCGGTATGACCGTCTGAGTGACGAACACGACCGGCGCGACCTGGATCGCCGGTCGCTCCTGCAGGGCGCTCATCTCGCTGAGCACGCCGACGCCCGACGCGACGGCCGTCGACAGTCCCCACAGCGCCGCCAGTCCCAGGTGGCCTTGGGACAGGTCATCCGAGGCCAGCTTGGTCGCCACGCCGCTCCAGCCGCCGGCCAGCCCGGCGCCGAGCATGGTCACGCCGGCCGGCGGGTGCGCGATCAGGCGCAGGGCGTAGGGGAGCAGGCTGGCCAGCGCCAGCGCGACGATCACGATCGTGATCGCCAGATCCTCCGAGCCGTGGCCGGTGTGTCGCGGCGGCGCCGCCAGGCCGGCGCCGACCACGCCGACCACGATCGCCGCCATCGCCAGGTACTCAGTGCGCCCGGCGTGCTCGTGCAGCATTCGCTGCGCGAGGAACATCAGCACCAGCAGGCCGGCGGCGAGCGCCGGCTGTACGACGACCAGCGGCGCCAGCAGCAGCGCGACGATCTGCAAGGGCCAGCCGAGTATCGACAGCGCCGTGCCGAGCAGCCAGCGCGCGCGACGCACCAGCCGCCATGCGAGCGCCAGGCGCAGGTGCTCCTGCTGGGGCGATTCCTTGGCGTCCATCGCCTGCAGGGCAATCCCTAGGCTGTAGAGAGTGGACGCGCCCACGGCCGCCCCTATGCCGAGCACCAGATCGACCATGTCTGCCCGCGATCATCGCAGTCCCGCCGCACCGATCGCCGGGGCGTTGGCCGCAATGACCGCCGCCGGCTACCTGCTGCCGGGCCTGGCTGCCGCGGTGCCGGCTCTGCGCAGGCCGCTGGGCGTCGAGGACCGCACGTCTGACGGCGTGGGCTACGCACTGACCTTCGACGACGGACCGCATCCGCGGGGCACGCCGGCTGTGCTCGAGCTGCTGGCGGCGGCTGAGGTGCAGGCGACGTTCTTTCTGGTCGGCGAGCAGATCGAGCGAAATCGCGCGCTGGCCGGCGAGATCGTCGCCGCTGGCCATCTCGTGGGCGTGCACTGCCATCGCCACCGCAACCTGCTGCGCCTGACGCCGCCGCAGGTGCGCGCGGACCTCGACCGCGCGACGGCGACGATCGAGGACGCCACCAGCGTCACGCCGGTGCTGTATCGACCGCCTTACGGCGTGCTCAACGGCTCAGCGCTGCGCTTGGCCAACGCGCGCGGCTGGCGCACGCTGCTGTGGAGTCATTGGGGGCGCGACTGGGAGCGCAGCGCCACGGCCGAGTCGATCGCCGAGCGCGTCACCGCGGGTGCGAGCGAAGGCTCGGTGCTGTTGCTGCACGACGCCGACGACTACTCCGCGCCGGGCTCCTGGCAGCGCACGGTTGCGGCGCTGCCACGCGTGCTGCAGACGCTCGACGAGCGGGGCCTGCGGCCCGTGACTCCCTGAGCCGCACGAGCGCTGTCGGCCGCCGCTCGCGCTTCTGCGCGGGGTAACATCGATCGCTTGTCCAGCGCAGTTTCGATCGACTCAGCCGGCAGTCCGGCCGCGCATCTGCGGCTCGGCGCACGTCCGCGTGCGGCCACGCGCTCGCGCTGGTGGGTAGAGCTGCTGGCGATCGGCTGGTTGCTGTTCCTGTACGACGCCGTCAACGACCTCGCGCCGCTGCGCACGTCGGTCGCGCTGGGCAATGCGCGCGGCATTCTGCATGTCGAGCAGCTGCTGCACATCGATCCGGAGCTCTCGCTGGACCGCTGGCTGGCGTCTCATCACACGCTCGCGACGATTCTTGCCAACTACTACGACAACGCGCACTTCGTGGTCACGCTGTCGGTGCTCGGCTGGCTGTGGTGGCGCCGTGCCGACATCTATAGGCCGCTGCGCAACTCGCTGGTGCTCGTCAACGTGATCGGCTTCGTCGTGTTCTGGTTCTTGCCGGTCGCGCCCCCGCGCATGCTCGACGGCTTCACCGACGTGGTTGCCTCGACGCACGCCTTCGGCTCCTGGCACACCGGCGCGCTCGCCTCGGCTGCCAACCAGTTCGCGGCAATGCCCTCGCTGCACATGGCGTGGGCCGGATGGTGCACGCTGGCGCTGTGGCGGGGCAGCAACCGGCCGGTGGTGCGCGTGCTCGCGGTGGCCTATCCGTGCTTGACGGCGTTTGCCGTGCTCGCGACCGGCAACCACTTCCTGCTGGACATCGTCGGCGGCCTGGCGGTGCTGGCGCTGGCGGTTGCGCTGGTCGACCGCTTCGGCCGTCTGCGCAGGCGTGGCGCGCCGTCCTGGGCGGCGGACCTGCCGAGGTGGCGACGCGCGCGACATAGCCCGCCAAGTCTGGCGTTGCGTATGTCACAAAGTTGTTACGAAGTCCAAGACCCGGTAGACTGACCGAGCTGCCCCGGACGCCTCAGAAGCGCTCTGAAAGTCAGCAGGAAAGGCGCTCGGACGGGTTCGCCGCATTCGGCGTGCGGACTTTTTGTCCGGTCTGTAGGGTGGCTCACGCACATGCCAGACTTCGATGCCAACGACGATCCACTGCGCCTGAGCGCCTCCGGAATGGACGACTCGATCGACCTTCCCAAGCTCACGCCGCGCTTTGCGCCGCGCATGCGCCAGCTCGCCGAGCGTCGCTGCTTCACGCGGCCGCTCAGTCGCGAGCTGCGCGTCGGGCCGGTGCTGATGGCACGCGGCAGAGACGCCGCGCGCAACGCGTGCGGCGCGCGGATTGCGCTCCTGGGAGCTGCACCGCGACGCCGCCGGCGGCTGTGGACGAAGTGCCACGGGCAAAGCCCCGGATCAGTCAGCTGACGTGTTCACGCTGCGCTACCTCGACGTGTGCCTGGTGCTCGCGACGGCGCCGTTCGTGCTGTTGGGCAACCTGCCGATCGCCGGGTATCTGATCGGCGCGACGGCCTGGCTGCTGACGCGGCTGGGGACCGGCTACGTGCATGCACGCGCGAGCCGCGTCGGCGAGGCCAAGTTGCGAGCCGGTCTGCAGGTGGCCGGAATGATGGGTCGCGTGTGGCTGGTCGCGCTGGCGATCATCCTGGCGCGCGTGGCCGGCGGCAAGGACGACGGCATCATGGCCGCCGCGCTCGTGCTGGCCGCGTTCACCGTGTACTTCGTGATGTCCTTCTTCACGCGCGAAGGACTGCGCGCACCGAGCGGCACGCCGCCAAGGGCGACCCCATCATGAGCCGCCACCAGCTGGGACTCCCGCCGACCGGGGCAGGTGCCGCGAGGCGATGAACGCCACGGAGGGGGGACCCAAGGAGAAGAGCAGCAAAAAGCGCACTCTGCGAATCATCCTCGGCATCTGGATCGGCGGCGTGGTCGTGCTCGCGGCGATCTACGGCGTCCACGGCACGCGCAACAACGACTTCAAGCCGCAGAACGAGTTCAAGCTCGACAACTGGGTGCACCTCGGCGTGTTCTCGATCAACAAGGCCGTGCTGTACCTGTTCCTCGCGGCGCTCGCGACGTGCGTGAGCATGATCTACATCGCGCGGCGCATGCAGCAGCGCCCGAACAAGGTGCAGGCCGCAGTCGAGCTGCTCTACGAACTGATGCGCGACAACATCACCGGCAGCGCGATGAGCGAGAAGATGGCCGCCAAGTGGTTTCCGTTCATCGGCGCGCTGTTTTTGTTCATCATGTTCTCCAACCTGGTCGGCTACATACCGCTGCCGACCAACACCGAGCACAAGATCGACGTGGCAGGACTGCACATTCCGTCGTTCTCGCTGTACGCCGCCACGGCCAACCTCTCGATCCCGCTCGTGCTGGCGCTCGTCGTGTTCGTGTCATACACCTTCGAAGGCATTCGCGCCAAGGGCCCGATCGGCTACCTCAAAGGGCTCGTGCCCGGAGGAGTCGAAGGCGGCATGGCGGTCGCGATCTTCTTTCTCGAGGTGCTCTCGAACTTCATGCGCATCCTCTCGCTGACGATTCGACTCTTTGCCAACATCCTCGCGGGGCATCTGATCATCCTGTTCATGGCCGGCGCGCTGGCCGTGATCCTCGGCATCACCGCACTGGGCTGGGTTACGCTGCCCTTCGGCGTGCTGCTGTTTGCCTTCGAGGTGGGTCTGGTGGCCGCTCTGCAGGCGTTCATCTTTGCCACTCTCACCGCTATCTACCTCGGCGGCGCGGTCGCCGAAGACCACTAAAGGAGCCAATAGTCGTGCACATAGCTTTGATCACCTTTCTGGCGGCCGCAACCGAAGAAACCGCCAAGGCCGGCAAGTCGATCGGCCTCGGCGTGGGCGGTGGCCTCGGCGCCGTCGGCGCCGGCGTGGGCATCGGCATCATCTTCGGCAAGGCAATCGAAGCGATCACGCGCCAGCCGGAGATGCGCGACGAGATCACCCAGCTGCAGTGGCTGGGCTTCGCGCTTACCGAGGCGTGCTTCTTCTACGGCCTGGTCGCCGGCCTGCTCGCGGCGTTCATCGTCTGACGTCATGCTCGCCGCGCTTCAGCCAACGACCCACGCCGTGCTGGCCGCGTCCAGCGGCAGCTTCCTGATCAAGCCGGGCATCGGCCTGATGATCTGGACGCTGCTCGTGTTCGGCATCACCATGCTGCTGCTCTCCAAGCTCGCCTTCCCGCGCATCTCAGAAGCGCTCGAGCGGCGCAAGCGTGGCATCGAAGAGTCGATCGACACGGCCGAGCGCACGCGCACCGAGGCGGAGGAGCTGCTCGCCGAATACCGCGAGCGACTGAAGGAGGCGCGTGCGCAGGCCGAAGAGATCGTTCAGCGCGCCCGTCAGACCGCCGAGACGCACGAGTCAGAGTCCAAGGAGCGTGGCCAGGAGATCGTCGCCGAGGCGGCCAAGCGCGCCGAGCGCGACATCGAGGCGGCAACCAAACGCGCGCTGGACGACATCCGCAAGGAGGTCGCCGACCTCACCGTCATGGCCACCGAGAAGGTCACGCGCAAGACGCTCAACGACGCAGACCAGAAGCGCCTGGTCGACGAGGCGCTGTCAGAGCTGGACTTCTCGACGATCGCCTCCAGCAACTGATGGAGGAGCTCGCCGAGGTATATGCCCGCTCGCTGTTCGAGGTCGCGCGCGAGCACGCAAAGCTCGACGAGCTGCGCGAGCAGCTGGGGCAGTTCGCCGACGCGCTGGACTCCAACCGCGAGCTGGCCGTGTTCTTCTTCTCGCCGTACTTCTCCACGGCCGAGAAGCAGGACGCGCTGGCGCGCATTCTGCAAGGCGCCGACGAGGAGTTCGTCAACTTCCTCGAGCTGCTCATCGAAAACCACCGCATGCCGGTGATCTTCCGCGTGCGTCAGCAGTTCGAGCACATGTGGGAGCGCGAGAACCAGCTGCTTCCCGTGGACATCACAAGCGCGATCGCGCTCGATCAGGCGACCACGGAGAGCCTCGGCCGGCGCATCGGCGAGCGCGCGGGGCGCAAGGTGAAGCTGGCCTCGCACGTCGATCCGGACATCATCGGAGGCGTCGTGCTGAGAGTGGGTAACTCGATTCTCGACGCTTCAATTCGCAACCGACTGGAGCAGCTGCGCAGGCACGTTGCCCAAGGAGCTTCCTAGGAAAAGACATGCAGATCAATCCTGATGAGATCACAAGCATCCTCAAGAGCCGCATCGAGGGACTCGACGGCGGCAGCGCCGAGCTGACCGAGGTCGGCACCGTGCTGTCGGTCGCCGACGGCATCGCGCGCCTGCACGGGCTGGAGAACTGCATGTCCTTCGAGCTGCTCGAGCTCCCGCACGGCGTCACTGGGCTGGCGCTGAACCTCGAGTCCGACAACGTCGGCGCGGTGCTGTTCGGCGAGTGGGAGCACATCTCCGAGGGCGACACCGTCAAGCGCACCGGCCGCCTGCTGGACATTCCCGTGGGCGACGGGCTGCTCGGGCGCATCGTCGACCCGCTCGGGCGCCCGCTCGACGGCAAGGGCGATATCGACACCTCCGAGCGCCGCCCGGCTGAGTTCAAGGCGCCCGGCGTCGTGCAGCGCCAGCCGGTCAAGGAACCGATGCAGATCGGCCTGAAGGCGATCGACGCGATGATCCCGATCGGCCGCGGTCAGCGAGAGTTGATCATCGGTGACCGCCAGACGGGCAAGACGGCAATCGCGATCGACGCGATCATCAACAACAAGGACACCGGCGTCGTGTCGGTCTACGTGGCGATCGGTCAGCGCATGTCGACGGTCGTCGCGCTCGCGCAGACGCTCGACGAAAACAACGCGCTGGAGAACACGATCATCGTCGCCGCGCCGGCCGACGAGGCCGCGCCGATCAAGTTCATGGCGCCCTACGCCGGCTGCGCGATGGGCGAGCACTTCCTCTACAACGGCAAGCACGCGCTGGTGGTCTATGACGACCTGACCAAGCACGCCTACGCCTACCGGCAGATGTCGCTGCTGCTGCGCCGCCCGCCCGGTCGCGAGGCCTATCCGGGCGACGTCTTCTACCTGCACTCGAGGCTGCTCGAGCGCGCCGTCAAGCTCAACGACGATCTCGGCGGCGGCTCGCTGACCGCGCTGCCGGTGATCGAGACGCAGGCCGGCGACGTCTCGGCGTACATCCCCACGAACGTCATCTCGATCACCGACGGGCAGATCTTCCTGGAGTCCAAACTGTTCAACTCGGGCGTGCGGCCGGCGATCAACGTCGGCATCTCGGTCTCTCGCGTGGGAGGCAACGCGCAGATCGGACCGATGAAGAAAGTCGCCGGACGCATCAAGCTCGAGCTCTCGCAGTTCCGCGACCTGGAGGCCTTCGCGCAGTTCGGCTCAGACCTCGACGCCGACACGCAGCGCACGCTCGCGCGCGGCGAACGACTGGTGGCGACGCTCAACCAGCACGAGCGCGAGCCGCTGGCCGTCGAGGACCAGGTCGTGCAGATCTATGCCGCCACCAACGGCTATCTGGACCGGCTGAAGGTCGAGCGCGTCGGCGAGTTCCTCGCCGAGCTGGTCGAACGCATGCATTCCCAGCACGGCGACGTGCGCCAGAAGATCGCCGGCGGCGACTGGTCCGACGGCACGCAGAGCGCCGTCAAGCAGGCCGTCGAGGCGTTCTCCTCGGACTTCGGCTACGACCTCGACGAGGAGGGCCAGCCGCTCGACGACGACGCCCCGCTGAAGGCCGACGCGCCGTCGGCCGCGGCCGCTTCCGAGCAGCGTGAGGAGGAGCCGCAGCCGGCCTAGCGCCGCAGCCGCCCGAACGCCATGGCATCACAGCGCGACGTAAAGAACCGCATCTCGTCGGTTAAGAACATCCAGAAGATCACGCGTGCCATGGAGATGGTCGCCGCCGCGCGCCTGCGTCGCGCCGAGCAGCGCATCGCCGCGCTGCGCCCCTACGCCGACGCGCTGCGCCGCATGACGCGCCAGGCCGCACAGGCCGCCGGCGCCGAGGCCTCGCGCCTGCCGCTGCTGTCCGAGCACGAGTCAACGGACACGGTCGGCCTGCTGCTGGTGACCGGCGATCGCGGCCTTGCCGGCGGCTTTAACTCGCAGATCATCCGTGCGGGCGTGCGCATCGGCGATGAGTACGCCGAGGACAGCAAGCGCATCGCCTGGTTTGCGACAGGCCGGCGCGGCGTCTCCTCGCTGACCTTCCGCGGACGCGAGCTCGGCGGCAGCTACACCGGCTTTGCCGACAAACCCGCCTATTCCGACGCGCGCTCGATCGCCGACGACCTGATCACCGGCTACATCGACGGCGAGCTGGACCGCGTGGAGATCGTCTACAACGCCTACATCTCGCCGCTCACGCAGCAGGTCACGCGCGAGACGCTCCTGCCGCTGTCGCACGCGACCATCGCCACCGAGTCCGACGACGACCGCGACGAGCGCTCCGGCGACTCCGAGCACGCCGACGGTCCGCGCGCGCTGGTCGACTACGAGCCCGACCCCGAAGAGATCCTCAAGCGCTTGGTGCCGGACTACGTGGAGATCTCCATCTACCGAGCGCTCGTGGAGTCGACCGCCGGCTTCTTCGGCGCCCAGATGACGGCCATGCGCAGCGCATCTGACAACGCCGGCGAAATCATCACCGACTTGACACTGCAGATGAACCGAGCCCGCCAGGCTGAGATTACGCAAGAGATCATGGAGGTGGTCGCCGGCGCCGAGGGACTCACCTAGGCCGCCGCAAACGCCACCCGAACGACGAAAAATCTTTAATAATTAATTGAGTTAAAAGAGGAGATTCGAAAGCAAATGGACGCGAGCATCGCCACTGAGCCCACCAGCGCCCAGGCCTCCGGAAACGGGGACGCTGCCAAGCCCAACATCGGGCGCATCGAGGAGATCCAGGGCGTCGTGATCGAGGCCGTCTTCAGCGATCGCC
>DATARK010000062.1:0-29843 GCA_036264175.1 Solirubrobacteraceae bacterium | reverse complement strand
TGTAGTTCCTAACCACATTCGTCAGTAGACATCCGGGCCTCCTTGAAGGCTGGGCGGTGCTGAAGCCCCCAGACACCAAGGAGGACACCGGATGAAGCTGCACGGTAATGCCCGCACCTGTCCGAACAGCAGGCGCTTGCTCGTCGATCGAGTGAGCGATCAGTCCTGGTCTGTCACAGCGGCCGCGCAGGCCGCCGGCATCTCAGAGCGCACGGCCTATCGCTGGCTCAGGCGCTGGCGCGAGGAGGGTGAGCAAGGGCTGAGCGATCGCTCCTGCGCGCCAAGGCGCATCCCTCATCGCACAGCGCCTGATCGCGTCCAGGCGATCGCGGCGCTGCGCCGACTGCATATGACCGCCGCAGAGATCGCCGAGGTGCTCTGCATGGCGCTCTCCACGGTCTCAGCCGTGCTCAAGCGAATCGGCCTGGGCAAGCGCTCGCGCTTGAGCCCGCCAGAGCCACCCAACCGCTACGAGCGAAAGCGCGCGGGCGAGCTCGTGCACCTGGACATCAAGAAGCTCGGCAGGATCCTCAGACCCGGGCACCGCGTGACCGGACGGCGCAGTCAGAGCAAGACCACCTACACGCCGGATGGGCGCCGCATTGGCGACGCGGGCTGGGAGTTCGTGCACGTCGCCGTCGATGACGCCACGCGCCTGGCCTATGCCGAGGTGCTCTCAGACGAGCGCGGGCAAACAGCCCGGCGCTTTCCTGGCGCGAGCGGTCGCCTGGTTTGAAAGCTTCGGCATCACCGTCGAGGCTGTGCTTTCTGACAACGGCTCCTGCTATCGCTCAAAGGTCCACGCGCTCGCGCTCGCAGAGCTCCAAATCGGCCACCTCTTCACCCGCCCCTATCGACCTCGCACCAACGGCAAGGCCGAGCGCTTCATTCAGACGCTGACCAACCGCTGGGCCTATGGCGCGATCTACGGCAGCTCAGCCGAGCGCGCCGCAGCGCTACCCGGCTGGCTGAGCCACTACAACTTCAGGCGACCACACGGCTCGCTCAGCCACAGGCCGCCCGGTGCTCGCCTACGCGACCTGACGAACGTGGCTGGGAACTACAACTAGGCGACGGGAGCCGCCGAGTCCTGTGAGCGTCGGATCGACGCTCTTGTGCAGACTGTCTAAGAGCCTGAAAGCGCCGGCCCAGCGCGTGCCGCGCGGCTTGTAAAGAAACGTCGGCGCGGCTTATACTGCGCGGCGCGAAGTGGCGGTTCGCCGCCAGCTTCGCCGGGATGGAGCCCGAGGGAGCAACACCGGCAGCATCCTTGAACCGGTCGGCGTAAGCCGGCACACGGGAAGTCAGTTGGGGGAGTCGCGCTTCGGCCGTTCCGCCGATCAATCGAAAGGATCAGAAAACGGATGTCATTTCGCTGTAGTCCTCTTGCATCGCCGAAGCGCATGCTCGCCGCGGCGATCGCCGTCGGCTTGACTGCTCTGGCCGGCGCCATGTTCACGACCGGCGCCGCTCAGGCGGCGACCTTGCCGACTGTCACGGCCACGGTCAGCCCCACCAGCATCAGCGTCACCGGCGCGTTGCAGGCCGGCGCCGTCAACATCGCCAGCACGGCAACCGGCGGTAAGGAAGCGAGCGTCGTGCTGATCAAGCTCAACCCGGGCGTCAGCGCCGCCGAATTGTTGGCGCTCCTCGCGACCAACAAGCCGTCGCAGGACCCGAACTCGGTCGGCAAGTACGGCTCGATCGTGTTCGATGCTGAAGCTGGAACAGGCAAACCGACCGAAGCTCAGACGATGCTCACGGCCGGCCAGTACGTCGCGCTGAACGCCGAAGGCGAAAAGTCCAGCAAATGGGCGCACAGCAACTTCGCGGTCGCCGACTCGCCGACGCCCGCGGCGCTTCCGGCGGCGCAGGCGACCGAGCGGACGATCGAGTTCGGCTTCAAGGGGCCGGCCACGCTGAAAGTCGGCGAGCTCGTGCGCTTCGAAAACGAAGGCTACCTCGTGCACATGGACCTCGGGTTCGCAGTCAAGAGCAAGAAGGCCGCGCAGAAGGTCGTCAAGGGCCTCCTGACCGGACACGAAAAGGGCCTGGAAAAGCTCGTCGCCGGGCCTCCGGCGAGCTTCGCCGGCCCGCTGTCGCCGGGCGCCTCCCAGCAGGAGACCATCACGGCCAAGCCGGGCTGGTACGTGCAGGTCTGCTTCATGCAGACGGAGGACGGCCGCCCGCACACGCGGCTCGGCATGGAGCGCATCATCAAGATCGTCAAGTAGCGACGACGATCGGCCTGCGAGCGCCCGCCTCGCGCTTCAGCGGGGCGGGCGCGTCATGCCGCCGACGAGCATGCCGGCGCCCAGATGCGCGCCGAGCACGGGTCCGACCTGCGTGCAGAACAGCTCCTGGAAGCCGAAGATCTCGCGCCCTCGCTCGACCAACCGTCGTGCATCCTCGGGCGCCTGCGCGTGCTGCACGATCCAGTCGCTGGCGCCGCGCTCGTGCAGCTCGCCCAAGTAGGCCACCATCCGCTCGAACGCGCGCTGGTGCGTGCGCACGCGACCGACCGGCGCGATCTCCGTGCCGAACGTGAGAATCGGCTTGAGCTTCAGCGCCGTGCCGACGACCGCCTGAGCAGCGCCGATGCGCCCGCCGCGGCGCAGGTACTCAAGCGTGTCCAGGCAGAACCAGATGTCCAGCGTCTTGCGCGTCTGCGCGACGGTCGCGGCGATCTCCTGCAGATCCGCGCCGCGCTCGGCCAGGTCGCTGGCCAGCAGCACCAGGCAGCCCAGGCCGCCGGCGCCCGTCTGGCTGTCGGCCACCTCCACGCGCCCGGCGTGCCCCGCCTCGTCAAGCAGCCGTGCCGCTTCGCGTGCGCTCTCGCACGTCCCCGAGAGCCCGCCGGCGAGGTGCAGCGAGAACACGTCGCGCCCGGCGCTCACGAGCGGCTCGAAGCAGGCCAGAAAGTCGCCGGCCGACGGCTGTGAGGTCGTCGGCAGGTCCGCCGAGTCGTGCAGCTGCGCATAGAACGCGTCGAGATCGGCATAGGAGTCCTCGCGGCGCAGCTCGCCCTGCCAGCCGACGTACAGGCTGACCTGGTGAATGCGCCGACTGGCGATCAGCTGCTCGGGCAGGTAAGGCGTGCTGTCGGTGACGATCGCCACCGGCGCTTGGTCGCTCAGCGGATCAGCCTGTCCAGGCGCGAGGCGGCGATCGTCTCGCGCAGTGTCGACAGCGCATCGTGCTCGGGGCGCCAGCGCAGCTCGCGCCGAGCCTTTGCCGTGTCCATGATCACCGGCTCGCGAAACGCGCTGATCCATTGAGCTTGGGCCGGTAGGAAGCCCAGCCGGCCGATCGTCTCGGCGACCGCGTCGACAGCCAGCTCGGGCACTCCAATCGAGTACCAGCCGAGCTCCTGCGCGAGCTGTTTGACGCTCAGCTCGCCCGGCCCGGCGAGGTTGTACACGCCCGGCGCGCCGCGGCCGAGCACCGCCGCGCGCATCGCCGCTGCGACATCGTCGCGGTGCACCAGCTGGAACGGCACGCCCGGATCGGGCAGCACCGGGCGCAGGATCGGCACCCCATCCAGCAGTCGCGCGACCGGCCCCGGCAGGCGCTCGGAGATCTGCGTGTAGGGCAGGCTGTCGATCAGCATCGGCGCGCCGGCGCCGGCGACGATGCACGGGCGAAACACGTACGCGTCGGTCTTGCTGTGGGCGAGCGTCTCGGCCAGCAGAGCCTCCACCTCGGCCTTCTGCGCAGAGTAGTAGTGGCTGTCGGTGCCGCGCGCCGGCACGTCCTCGGTCAGCGGCTGCGGGTTGTCGGAGTGATAGCCGTAGGCGGCCACCGAGGAGGCGTACACGAGGCGCTTCGCGCCGGCCGCGACGGCGGCCTCGAAGACATTGCGCGAGCCCTGCAGGTTGACCGCGCGGCTCTCCTCCGGTCCGCCCATGATGATGAAGGCCAGGTGCACGACCACGTCGGCGCCGCTCACCAGCGCCTCCACGGCGTCGCGGTCGAGCACGTCGCCGCGCGTGTAGAAGACCTTCTTCCAGTCGTGCTCTGCCGGATCGAAGGGCTTGCGCGCCATGCCCAGCACGCGCTGCACCTCGCGCGAGCGCTGCAGCGCCGCGACGACCGCCTGGCCGATCTCGCCTGTCGGGCCCGTTACCGCCACGGTCAAGCCGGGCGAAGGGGGCTTGCGTGGCGCCATGCATGCTTTCTACAGCACGCAGGGTTGACATGAGGCGGCGGCGGCGGGCGCGCGACTGACCGCAGCCGGGCAGAGCGCCACGGCCGTGTGCCCTGTCCGTACGCTTTGAGGCGTGCACACGCAGCTCGCTTCGACCTCGATCGGCGACAGCATCACGTCGTTCTTCGACGCCGTCGGTCAGTTCTTCTCAGACCTGGCCGCAGTGCATTGGGGCACGCTGGTGCTCGGGCTGCTGTTCTTCGGCTTGAACCTCACGCTGCGCTCACGTGGCTTCTTCAACAGCCTGCGCGCTGCCTACCCGGCCGCGAGCTTCCAGTGGCGGCGCATCTGGGGCGCCTACTGGGCCGCCGTCGGCTTCAACAACGTCGTGCCCGCGCGCGGCGGCGATGTGATCAAGCTGTTCCTCACGCGCAGCTCCATCCCCGGATCGAGCTATCCGACCGTCGCCGCAGCCTTCTTCGTGGAGTCCATCTTCGACGCCTCGGTCGGCATCTTCGTGTTGATCTACGCCTTCAGCCAGGGCGTCTTTCCCAAGCCGCCCGACTTCTCCAAACTGAGCGCCTTTGAAATCTCATACCTGGCTGAACACTTCCGCCTGACGCTCTTTCTGATCACCGCGCTGGCGGTCGTCGGGCTGGTCGTCTTCGCCGTGCTGTCGATGCGCGTGCGGGCCTTCTGGGCACGTGTGCGACAGGGCGTGACGATCCTCTCAGACCGCCCGCGTTATTTGCGCGAAGTCGCCTCGCTGCAGGTGCTCGCCTGGCTGTGCCGCTTCGCCGCCTTCTGGTTTCTGCTCGAGGCCTTCGGCGTCGGCGGCTCGGTGCAGAACGTGCTGCTCGTATTCGGCGTCAACCAGGTCGCCGGCGCCGTGCCCTTCGCGCCCGGCGGAGCCGGCGTGCAGCAGGCGCTGCTCGTCAAGGTCTTCGCCGGCGCCGCGCCGACGGCCGTCGTCGCCGCCTACTCGGTCGGGCAGCAGATCGCCATCGCGGTCTTCACCGCAACCGTCGGGCTGTCCTCGGTCGTGTTCATCTTCCGCTTTCGCTCCTTCAAGGAAGTCATCACCGCCGGGCGCGCCTCGCGCGACGCCGAGCGCGAAGGGCGCGACGATGCCTCGCCACAGCCTCCGGACGACGCCGACGCTATTGCAGGCCCGCGCGCGCCTCGCGCACGAGCGTGACCGCCTCGGGGAAGACCAGCGCCATGACCGTGCGAATCTGTTCGGCCTGAGCCTCGGCGCTGCCCTGCAGGTTGAGGCGCTCGACCGCCGCCACCGTCATGTCCACGGCCAGCTTGATCGCGTTGTCGGCCCAGGCCAGTTTCTGCTGGCCCTGCATCTGGTCTGCGAACTCCGCCAGGCGCCGCTGCAGCTCCTCCGGATCTCCGAACAGGTCTCCGAGGCCGCCGCTCTCCATGCGCTCATCATAGACTGCTCTGTTCGATGCCCAGCGCCAGCGAGATCAAGCAGCAGGTCGCGTCTGAGACCGCGCGTCGCGCCCGGCTCGGCGTGCCGGCATTCGCCGGCGGCTTTCTCTATCTGCTGAGCGGCATCACCACCGCCTCGACGCTCAACGGCGCTCCGTCCGTGGGCCTGCTTCAGGGCTTGCAGCCGGCGCTCAACGGAGAAGCCAATCCGACGATCAGCCCGCGCACGGCCGAAGTCAAATTCTTCAGCCATCACGCCACCACGCTGATCGCCTCCAGCGTGATCGCCGCGCTGGCGATCCTCGCGCTGACGCTCGTGCTCTGGCTGCTGATCGACGCGACGCGCTTTCGCCGGCCGGAAACCTGGAGCCTGGCGCGCCCGCTGATCATCTACGGCGGCGTCGCGCTGGCGATCATCAGCGTCATCCATCAGGCCGTGCTCGCCGTCGAAACGCATAACTTCGCCGTCGGCCACGACTTCACCAACCATGCAGTCGACAACGCGCTGACCAAAGGCACCGCCAACGTGATCACGCAGTACTTCGATCTGCTGGCCGGTCTCGCTGTTGCCGTGGCGATGATCGTGACGATGATCAACGCCATGCGCGTCGGGCTGCTGACGCGCTGGATGGGCGTCGTCGGCATCTTCACCGGCATCCTCATCTTCCTGCCGATCGGCGGCGCCACGCTGGAGGTCGTTCCGGCCTTCTGGCTGGTCGCCATGGGCATCCTCTACGTCGGCAAATGGCCCAACGGCCAGCCGCCCGCCTGGGAGGCCGGCGAGGCGCGCCCCTGGCCCACGCGCGCGCAGATGCGCGATGCCGCGGCTGGGCCCACGCCGGCGCTCGCCGGCGGTGGCGACGTCGCGCCGGCTCCGGCCAAGCCTCAGCAGGTCGGCACCTCGCGCAAGCGCCGCAAGCGCGGCGCCCGCGGCTGACCGCGCGACGTTGCTGCCCGGTCAGCGCCGAAGCCGGCGATCGAACGATCGTTGCACTCTCGCACGAGCATGATTAGCACCCCGCGCGAGCGGGAATAGATCTATTTGAAGAGCAATCTGGAGCCGTCGACTACGGCTACCTCTGAGCTCGACCGATTGTCATAGAGCGTCACCTCGCCGCACAGCGGCGCGGGAAGGAGGCTTCCATGGAGGCAGCAACTATCCAACGTCAAGACCCGACGCGGCGGCAAGACGGTCGCGCCGAGCCCCAGCCGACGACCGGCTGGAAACCGGCCGACCCGGGCCCACTCGGCCTGGGCGCCTTCGCGATGACGACGTTCGTGCTGTCGATGTTCAACTCCAACCTCGTCAACGACAAGGGCGTGCCCGTCGTGCTCGGCTTGGCGCTGGCCTATGGCGGCATCGTGCAGCTGCTGGCGGGCATGTGGGAGTTCCGTACGGGCAACACCTTCGGCGCGGTCGCATTCTGCTCGTTCGGCGCCTTCTGGATCTCCTTCTGGGCCCTGAACGTGTTCTACGCCAAGGACATCGGCGGCAACGCCGGACATGCGCTCGGCGTCTACCTGTGGGCGTGGGCGATCTTTACCGCCTACATGACCGTCGCGGCAATGCGCACCAGCGGCGCCGTGCTGCTCGTGTTCGTGCTGCTGACCGTCACGTTCGTACTGCTGGCGATCGGCGCGACCGGCGCGCACGAAACCGTCACACACTGGGGCGGCTACCTCGGCCTGGCAACGGCCGCAGCCGCTTGGTACGCGTCGTTCGCCGCTGTCACCAACTCGACTTTCGGCCGCATCGTGCTGCCGGTCGTCCCATTGAACAGGAGCTGACGCGCAACCGCCGGTCAGCATTCGCACCGGCGCGCTCGCACAACGGCGCGCCGGTGGCAGAATCAGTCGTCGCCGGCCCGGCGACTTCGAGTGAGAGGAGCTGCAGCGATGTCGACGCAACCCGATACCGCATCATCGTCAACACAGGAGCTCGATGAGCAGCTGGCGTCGCTGCTTGACGTGGAGAAGTTCGAGCCACCGGCCGACTTTCGCGAGAACGCTCTGCTCAACGACCCGGCCGTCTATGAGCAGGCCGCCGCCGACCCGCAGGCGTGGTGGGCCGCGCAGGCCGAAGAGCTCGACTGGTTTCAGAAGTGGACGCGCGTGCTCGACGACGACGATCCGCCGTTCTACAAGTGGTTCACCGGCGGCACACTGAACGTCTCCTACAACTGCCTGGACCGTCACGTGATCGCCGGCCGCGGCGACCGCATCGCCTTTCACTGGCGCGGCGAGAACGGCACCGAGCGTGACATCAGCTACGCCGAGCTGCTCGCCGACGTCGAACGTTTTGCCAGCGCGCTCAAGGACCAGGGCGTGGAGAAGGGCGACGTCGTCGGCATCTACCTGCCGATGATTCCCGAGGTCGTCATCGCGATGCTCGCCTGCGCGCGTATCGGCGCGCCGCACAACGTCGTCTTCGGTGGCTTCTCCGCCGAGGCCGTGCGCGAGCGCATGGAGTTCTCCGAGGCAAAGCTCTTGATCACCGTCGACGGCGCCGCGCGCAAGGGCAAGACGGCTCCGATCAAGGACCGCGTCGACGAGGTCATGGGCGACCTGGACACGCTGCAGAGGATCGTCGTAGTGCGCAGCTCCGGCACCGACTGTCAGATGCAGCAGGGGCGCGACGTCTACTACGACGAGATCGTCGCCGCCGCCGACCCGGCGTGCCCGCCCGAGCCCCTTGACGCCGAGCACCCGCTTTACATCCTTTATACCTCCGGCTCCACCGCCAAGCCAAAGGGCATCCTGCACACCACAGGCGGCTACCTGACCGGCGTCTCAGCCACGCATCGCTACGTCTTCGACCTGCGTCCGGAGTCAGACGTGTACTGGTGCGCCGCCGACGTCGGCTGGGTCACCGGTCACTCCTACATCGTCTACGCGCCGCTTGCCAACTGCGCCACGTCGGTCATGTGGGAGGGCGCGCCCGACTATCCCGACAAGGGCATCTGGTGGGAGATCGTCGAGCGCTACGGCGTGACCATCCTCTACTGCGCCCCGACAGCGATTCGCGCCTGCATCAAGTGGGGCGCGGACTGGCCGGAAAAACATGATTTGAGCAGCCTCCGGCTGCTTGGCTCGGTCGGCGAGCCGATCAACCCGAAGGCGTGGCTCTGGTACCACAGGGTCATCGGTGGCGAACGGTGTCCGATCGTCGACACGTGGTGGCAGACCGAGACCGGCGCCATCATGATCACACCGCTGCCCGGCATCACCGCGACCAAGCCCGGCTCGGCGACGCATCCGTTCCCCGGTGTGTTCGCCGAGGTGCGCGACGAGTCCACCGGCGAGCCGATCGAGGAGGGCCAGGGCCTGCTCGTACTGACCCGGCCGTGGCCGTCGATGCTGCGCACGCTCTACAAGGAGCCCGAGCGCTTCATCGACACCTACTTCGACAAGTTCGGCCGCGAGACATACCTCGTCGGCGACGCCGCCAGGCGCGACAGCGACGGCTACCTGTGGGTGATCGGCCGCATCGACGACGTGGTCAACGTGTCCGGGCACCGGCTGTCGACCGCCGAGGTCGAGTCGGCGATCGTCGCCCACGCCGACGTCGCCGAGGCCGCCGTGATCGGCCAGCACGACGAGGACACCGGACAGGCGATCGTCGCCTTCGTCACGCTGCAGGGCGATCTGGCCGGCGACGAGCAGACGGTCGAGGGCATCCGCGCGACCGTCGCCGAGCGAATCGGCAAGTTCGCGCGTCCCAAACGCATCATCTGGGCCGATGACCTGCCAAAGACGCGCTCGGGCAAGATCATGCGCAGGCTGCTGCGCGACATCGCCGAGGGCCGCGCGCTGGGCGATGTGACGACGCTGCGCGACCCCGCCGTGACCGAGCAGCTGGAGGAGCGCGTCAAGGAGCTGCAGGCGCAGGAGGACTAGCCTCGCTGGCCTCCCGCGCCGAACGCCGCCGCTTCGCCAGCTCGCGCGCCGCACGACTGCGTCCGGTGCACGTCGGCTGCTCGGGCTGGAACTACGCCGACTGGCGGCCGCTCGTGTACCCGAAAGGTCTCGCCACGCGCGACTGGCTCGCGCGCTACGCAGAGATGTTCGACACCGTCGAGGTCAACTCGACCTTCTACCGCCTGGCCAAGCGCGAGGCCGTGCAGCGCTGGGTCACACAGACTCCCGCGCACTTCGTGTTCGCCGTCAAGGCCAGCCGCTACCTCACGCATGTCAAGCGCCTGACCGACATCGACGAGGGCGTCGCGCGCTTCTACGAGCGCATCCAGCCGCTGATCGACGCCGGTCGGCTGGGGCCGGTGCTGTGGCAGCTGCCGGAGAGCTTTCGCCGCGACGATGCTCGCTTGGCGTCGGCGCTCGCTGCGCTTCCGCCGGGCAAACACGCCTTCGAGTTCCGTCACGCGAGCTGGTTTGCACCGGAGGTCTACGCGCTGCTGCGTCGCCACCGCGCGGCACTCGTCGTCGCCGATCACCCGCAGAGGTCGTTCCAGACCTTCGAGCAGACCGCCTCGTGGGGCTTCGTGCGCCTGCATTACGGCCGCCGCGGCCGACGGGGCAACTACTCAGAGCGCGAGCTCGAGCAGTGGGCAAGGCGATTGCACACCTGGCGCGCCGGGCAGGAGCTTTACGTGTACCTCAACAACGACTGGGAGGCCTTCGCGCCGCGTAACGCGCGTCGGCTGGCGGCTCTCGTGGGCGATCTA
The DNA here is from genome assembly GCA_036264175.1 of Solirubrobacteraceae bacterium. Classification (GTDB taxonomy): domain Bacteria; phylum Actinomycetota; class Thermoleophilia; order Solirubrobacterales; family Solirubrobacteraceae; genus Palsa-744. The sequence continues at coordinate 19,571 of DATARK010000062.1, read as the reverse complement.
CGGCTCGCCGCCTCGGCGTGCTGATCGCGATTGTCGCCGACACGCATCTGCCGCGCGGTCGGCGGCGACTCGGCGAGGCTTGCCTGCGGCAGCTGCGCGATGCCGAGCTGATCCTGCACGCCGGCGACCTCGTGGCGCAGTCGGCGCTCGACGAGCTCAGCGCGCTCGGCCCGCCGGTGCTGGCCGTGCACGGCAACGTCGACGAGCCGGCGCTCGTCGCGCGTCTGCCGGCGCAGCTGGAAATCGAGGTCGGCAACGTGAAGCTCGCGATGACGCACGACGCCGGGCCGGCGCGCGGGCGCATGACGCGCATGCGCAAGCAGTTCGCGAGCGCCGACGCTGTCATCTTCGGCCACTCGCACATACCGCTGCACGAGGCCGTCGACGGCTTTCAGATCTTCAACCCCGGCAGCCCCACCGATCGCCGACGCCAGCACGAACACACGATGGGCGTTGCGCGCATCGCGCACGGCGAGATCGAGTTCGAGCTGATCGCGCTCGGGCGCTGACGCTCGGCGCAAGCGGTCGCCGACGGCTCTAGGGGGAATCCCCTAGCCCGGGCCCGGCATGCGGTGCGATCATGAATTGATGGCATCCGCACAACAAGCCGACGGTCCAGACGCGCGCGGCGAGCCCGCGGCCGATATGGCCTCGACCGCTCCCCAGGCGGCGGTCGAGGGAGGCTGGCGCGGCGCGCGGCTGTATCGCTACCCTGACCGCGGCCTGCTCGGTGGCGTAGGCGCCGGCATCTCAGAGCATCTCGGCATAAACGTGCTCGGCGTGCGGGTGGTGATGGTGCTGCTGATCGTCGCCGGCGGCGTGGGCGCCGTGCTGTACGTGCTGGCCTGGGCGCTGATCCCGGTTGCGCCGGAGAGCGCGGGCGTTCCGCGACCGCGCGGCGCCTGGCGGGTGGCCGCCCAGATCGTGCTGGTGATGGTCATCGTGGTGTGGGCGCTGCGCCGCGCCGGCCTGTTGTTGGAGGACTCCGTGATGTGGCCGATCGTGCTCGCCACCGCGGGACTCGCGCTCGTGTGGCGTCCGAGCCTGTCGCTGCCCGATCAGCTGACCGGACGTCACGGCAGGTTCTCGCCGCAGCGGCTGCTGCCCAGGCACGTGGATGCGCCGCGCCTGATCATCGGCGTGCTGCTCGTCGCATTTGCGTGCGCGTCGGCGCTGCACTCCGCCGGCGTATTCGCGAACCTCGGCAAGGCGCTCGGCGCCGTGGCCTTCGTGGCGACGATTCTCGGAGTTCTGTTCGCGCCGTCGGTCGTGCGTCAGGGCCGCAGCCTCGCGTCCGAGCGCGCGGCGCGCATCCGCGAGCAGGAGCGCGCCGACGTGGCCGCGCACCTGCACGACTCGGTGCTGCAGACGCTCGCGCTCATCCAGAAGCGCGCGGCTGACCCGCGCGAGGTCGCCGGGCTCGCGCGTCGCCAGGAGCGCGAGCTGCGCAGCTGGCTGTTCGAGCGTCACGAAGGCGCCTCCGAGGACAGCTTCAAGGTGGGGCTGGAGAGGGCCGTCGCGGACGTCGAAACGCTTCATCGGGTGCCGGTCGAGGCGATCATCGTCGGCGACGCGCAACTCGATGCACGGCTCGAGGCGCTGGTGCTCGCCGCGCGCGAGGCGATGACCAACGCGGCCAAGTTCGCGGGGGTCGAGCATGTCGATCTCTACGCCGAGATCGACGAAACGCACGCCGAGCTGTTCGTGCGCGACCGTGGCGTCGGCTTCGATCAAGCGCTGATCCCGCCGGACAGGCGAGGCGTACGCGACTCGATCTTGGGGCGCATGGCGCGCCACGGCGGGCGCGCGATGATCCGCAGCGGGCCCGGCGAGGGCACCGAGGTCGAGCTGTCGCTCGAGCGCGGCCGCGGCGAGCGAACGCAGCAGTTCGCGATGAGCCCCGTGAGCCAGCCATGACCGCCGAGAGCCGCAAGGCGCCGCAGACGCGCGTGGTGATCGTCGATGACCATCATCTGTTTCGCGCCGGCGTGCGCAGCGAGCTCGGCGCGCGGGTCGCGGTCGTCGGCGAGGCGGGCGGCGTGGCCGAAGCCGTGGCGAGCATCCGCGAGAGCCAGCCCGACGTGGTGCTGCTCGACGTGCACATGCCCGATGGTGGCGGTGTGGAGGTGATCCGCCAGGTCGGTCAGGTTCTGCCCGACGTGCGTTTTCTCGCGCTGTCGGTGTCCGACGCGGCCGAGGACGTGATCGCGGTGATCCGCGCGGGCGCGCGCGGCTACGTGACGAAGTCGATCTCCGGCGAGGAGCTCGCGCAGGCCGTGCAATGCGTCGCCGGTGGCGACGCCGTGTTCTCGCCGCGGCTCGCCGGCTTCGTGCTCGACGCCTTCGCCGGCGGCGAGCCGGCTCTCGACGACCACGAGCTCGACCAGCTCACGCCGCGCGAGCGCGAGGTGCTGCGCCACATCGCGCGCGGCTACATGTACAAGGAGATCGCACAGCAGCTCGGCATCTCCGTGAAGACCGTCGAGGCGCATGTCTCGGCCGTGCTGCGCAAGCTGCAGCTCTCCAGTCGTCACGAGCTCAGTCGCTGGGCCGTGGAGCGCCGGCTGGTCAGCCTCGACGGCCCCTGACCCTAGGGGCAATCCCCAATTGTGCGTTGCGCGCTCAGCGGCGACAGTGCAGCCATGATCCCTTCAAGCTCAAATGGCCCGGCGATAGAAACCGCCGGCCTCACCAAGAAGTTCGGCCAGCGCACCGCGATCGACGGCGTCGACCTGCACGTTCCGCGCGGGAGCGCGTTTGGCTTTCTCGGTCCCAACGGCGCCGGCAAGACCACGATGATCCGCATGCTGCTGGGCCTCACCGAGGCGAGCGCAGGCCGCATGAAGCTGCTCGGCCTGCCGGTGCCGGCCGAACGCGAACAGGCCCTGCAGCGGGTCGGCGCGATCGTCGAGGAGCCGCGCTTTCACAGCCATCTGAGCGGGCGCGAGAACCTCTCGATCATCGCCGCCGTCCGCGGCCCGCGGGTGCGCGAGCGCATCGCTCCCGCGCTCGCGCGTGTCGGCCTGTCCGAGCGAGCCGACGAGAAGGTAAAGCGCTACTCGCTCGGCATGCGCCAGCGCCTCGGCGTCGCCCGTTGCCTGCTGGCCGATCCGCAGCTGTTGATCCTCGACGAGCCGACCAACGGGCTGGACCCCGGCGGCATCCAGGAGTTCCGCGAAATGATTCGCGCGATGGTCGACGAGGAGGGCAGGACGGTGTTCATCTCCTCGCACCTGCTCGACGAGATCGAAAAGACCTGTGACGCCGCCGCGATCGTCGACCGCGGCAAAGTCGTCACGCAGGGAACGATCGCCGACCTTGCATCGGGCGGCGCGGCCGGACACGAGGTGCTACTCGGCGTCGACGACGTCGAGCGCGCCGCGAGGTTGTTGGCGGACAATCAGCTCGTGCGCAGACTCGAGCGCGCGCCTGAGGGCTTGCGGCTGGTGCTCGACGGCGGCGTGACAGCCGCCGCCGACCTGAACGCGAGCCTCGTGCATGCCGGCATCGGCGTATCGAGGCTCGAGCCCGTTCGCCAGAGCCTCGAGCAGCGCTTTCTGGAGATCACCGCGCGCCTGGATCAGCCGATCGACGAGGGGGTGGCGGTATGAGCACGCTTGCCCTGCAGATGTTCGGAGCCGACCTGCTCAAGCTGCGCAAGAAGCGCAGCACGGTCGCGTGGGCGCTGGTGCTGGCGGTCGCGCCGGTCGTGGTGTTCTTCACCGTGAAGGCCATCCAGCACTCCTCCAACCCGCTCCAGCACGAACCGGCGGGTGGCCTTCACGGCTACACCGACGGGCTCCGCGCGATGGCACTGTTCTTCGCTCCGCTGGCGGCAATCCTGATCGGCGTGGAGGCGGGGGCCGGCGACAGCTCGGCCGGGGTGTTCCGCGACCTCGTCGTGACCGGTCGTTCGCGCGCCGCGCTGTTCGCCGCGCGAGTCCCGGCAGCGCTCGCGCTGTGCTGGGCGGTGACGCTCGCCTCGTTTGCCATGCTGCTCGCCGGGAGCTTCCTGTTCGCCTCCAACCTACCCACGCCCGGCTTCACCTTGATCCTCAACGGGCTCGGCTTCGCGCTGCTGGCCACCGGCATCGTGTGTGTCGTGGCCGTCGGGCTTTCCGCGCTGACCACCTCCAAGCCGGCGTCGATCACGGCGCTGATCGGATGGCAGCTCGTCGCGAGCCCGCTGATCGCACAAGTCGGATCGCTCGGAAGCGCGCGCAAGGGGCTGCTCAGCCAGGCCGTGGCGCACTTCAGCCCGGTCAGAGTCGGCGGTCACAGCGAGAGCGTGTCGATGGTGCAGGGCACGGCGCTGATCGTGCTGGTCGCGTGGCTCGCCGTGTTTCTCGCGCTCGGTGCCTGGCGTACGCGCACGATGGATGCCTGAGGCCGTGCCACACCAGCTTGCGCGCCCGGGAGCAGTCGCGCGGGAAGCTCCACCGCCCGCGTCTCCCGCGGGCGGTGGCCTTGTGGCGGCGTCCGGCTCAGACCTTGCGGTGCTCGGGCACCCAGGAGCCGTCGTCCTGGCAGACGAAGTCCTGAAACAGCCCCGGCGCCTCGGCCTGCATGATTCGCGCGACGCGATCGAACACCAGGCGCAGCTCCTCCTCGGCGCCGGGCGCCGTGCGCATCTCGATCACGTGGCGCAGCGTGCGCGCGTTGGCGGTCCAGATGATGTCCGTGCTAAGCCCGATCGGCGCCAGGCGGCGCAGCGCCGAGGTGACCTCCTTCTTGACGTGAAAGGGCACGCCCTCCTCGTCGATGCCCAGCTCGGCGGCCGCGCTGACCTGGAACTCCTCCAGCTGCTCGACGAGCGAGAGCACCTGGTCGCGCACCGGCTCCAGCGCCGGCGGCACGCGAAAGCCGATGTCGGTCAGGCGCACGTAGCGCAGGCTCTCCTGGCTGAACGCCGAGCCGGCGCGGTGCCTAACAAGCTCGTGCGTAAATACTCTCGAACAATTCCGAATAGCGAAAGAGTAGTTGGCGTGCTCCAGCACACTGCCGTGCGCCGAGCGCAGGATGTTGGCGAAGTACTCGCGCTGGTCGGTGCGCACCTTGGTCACGTTGGCGTTCAGACCCGGCTCCCAGCTGCGATAGCAGGCGCGCCCGCCGAACTCGACGATCAGCTCGCCGCCGTTGACCTCGCCGTCGGCACCGTCCAATCGCCGCTGCAGCCAGGACTCGCCGCCAACGTCCTGCAGGTAGCCGCGCATGCCCTCGACGTCAATCGACGGGCGGGCGATCAAGAAGACGGACGGTGTGGTCTCACGCATGTCTGCCGCGGCGATCTCGCTGCCGAGCAGCGTGTCGGTGTCGCTCATGGATAGCGCATCCTGCACTAGCGCCCGGACGCCGCACCAAGCCGTCGCGGGCGCTTTTCGCAAACTGCGGCAGATCGCCACAGTGGCGATCCTCGCCCGGCGGGCACCCACTCGAATGATCGGCTATGCGGATGCACGGACCCGCGCGATCCGCCGCGCCGGGGCTGTAGGCTGACCGCCAGATGGCTTCCCCCAGCATCGAGAGCGGCTCGGCGACGATCATCACAACGCAGGGCCTCGGCAGACGCTACGGCGAAGGAGAGGCGGCGGTTGACGCGCTGACCGACGTGACGGTCTCGTTCCCCTCCTCGCGCTTCGCCGCGATCATGGGCCCATCGGGCTCGGGCAAGTCGACGCTGATGCACATCCTCGCGGGTCTGGACCGGCCGACGTCAGGAACGGTTACGCTCGGCGACGTCGATCTGGGCGCGCTAGACGACAAGAAGCTGACCAACCTACGCCGCGACCGTATCGGCTTCATCTTCCAGACGTTCAACCTGCTGCCGGTGCTGAGCGCCGAGGAGAACATCCTGCTGCCGCTGTCGATCGCGGGGCGCGACCCCGACCGCGAGTGGTTTGAGCGCCTCGTCGACACGGTCGGCATCGCCGATCGGCTGAGCCACCGCCCGGCCGAGCTGTCCGGCGGTCAGCAGCAGCGAGTCGCCGTCGCCCGCGCGCTCGTTTCGCGCCCGGACGTGGTGTTCGCCGACGAGCCGACCGGCAACCTCGACTCCAAGGCCACCGACGATGTGCTGGCGCTGCTGCGCCATGCCGTCGACGACTTCGAGCAGACCGTCGTGATGGTCACGCACGACGCCCACGCGGCGTCGTTCGCAGACCGGCTGCTCGTGCTGGCCGACGGGCGCATCGTGCACGACAGCCCGTCGGTGACCACCGACGAGGCGCTGGACCTGATGAAGGCAATCGGATGAGATGACGCGCCTGATCCTGCGCGGCTTTCTGCAGCGCAAGCTGCGCGTCGTGCTGACGGCCATCGCGATCGCGCTCGGTGTGGCGCTGATGGCCGGCACGTACATCCTCACCGACACGATCAATCAGTCGTTTGCCGGAATCTTCAAGACTGCGGCAAAGGGCGACTCGGTGGTCGTCTCGCCGACCGAGACGCTCGGGCGCGAAAAGAGCGCCGAAGAATCGCCGATCACCGAGGCGATGCTGCGCCAGGTGCGCGGCGTCGCCGGCGTCGCCGAAGCAGCCGGCGGCATCTTCACCCCAGGGACCTTCCTCGACCTCAACCGCAAACGCTTGACCAGCGGCGGCGCGCCCGCGTTCATCGCGGGGGAGCTGCCCAAGCGCTTCGAGTCCTTCTCGCCGATCGAGGGTCGCTTTCCCACGGGCTCCGGCGAAGTGGCGATCGACGAAGCGACGGCCGCCCGCCACGGCTTGAAGGTCGGCCAGCAGATGATCGTGGCCGGCGCCGCGCCAGCCCGGCGCTACACGATCGTCGGCATCCTCAAGTTCGCCGGCGGGCAGTCCTTCGGCGGCGCGGGAACCGCTGTGCTCACACCCGCCGAGGCCCAGCGGGCCACCGGGGAGGTCGGGCGCTACGACCAGATCGACGTCGCCGCGAGCTCCGGCGTGACGCCCACCCAACTGCGTGCGCGCATCCGCGCCGTGCTCCCCCGCAGCGTCGACGTGCGCACCGGCCAAGAGCAGGCCGCCAAGAACACCTCCGACCTGGAAAGCACTCTCAGCGGTCTGCGCACGTTCCTGCTCGTGTTCGCCTACGTCGCGCTGGTGGTCGGCGCGTTCATCATCTTCAACACGTTCTCGATCACCGTCGCGCAGCGCACGCGCGAGTTCGGGTTGCTGCGCACGCTCGGCGCCTCGCGCCGGCAGATCATGCGGGCGGTCATCAGCGAAGGCCTGCTGCTCGGCGTCGTCGGCGCCGTGCTCGGGTTGTTCGCCGGCATCGGGCTCGCGCCGGCCTTGGACGGCCTGTTCAAGCTGTTCGGCGCGGACCTACCCGACAGCGGCACCGTGCTGGAGACGCGCACGATCGTCGTCTCCCTGCTCGTCGGCATCATCGTGACCTTGCTCGCCGGGCTGCCGCCTGCGCTGCGCGCCACGCGTGTGCCGCCGATCGCCGCGATGCGCGAGGGCGTCGAGATTCCGCACCCGCTGCCGACACGACGCGCGCTGGTCATCCGCTTCGCAATCGGCCTGATCGTCGTGGTGGTTCTCGGCTTGGTGATCGGCGGCGCATCGCTGCCGGTCCTGGTGATCGTCTGGGGGCTGCGCAGCGCGCGGCTGTGGGCGCGCCTGCGCCGCGGCGAAGAGCGCCCCAAACGCAATTACCGGGTTGTTCCTGCGCTCGCGCGGGTGCTCGGCCTGCTCGTCACCTGGCGCGGCATCACCGGGCGTCTGGCGCGGGAGAACTCGATACGCCAGCCCGGACGAACGATGGTCACGGCGGCGGCGCTGACGGTCGGACTCGCGCTGGTCGCGTTCGTGGCGGTGCTCGCCGACGGCTTCAAGGCGACGATCGACCAATCGGTCAGCCGCTCGTTCGCGGGCAACCTGATCGTCGAGAACTCGCAGTCGGGCAATGAACAGCCGATACCGGCGGGGGTGGCGACGGCCGTGGCGAAGGTGCCCGGCGTGGCCACCGTCACGCCCATCGCCTTCACGCTCGGGCGCGTGAATGGCATCAAGAGCAACGCCAAGATCACCGCGATACAGCCGACCACCTTCGAGCGCGTCTACCGCGTCCGATGGGACAAAGGGTCACCGGGCACGCTGCTGCGCCTCGGCACGACTGGGACAGTGATCACCAAGGAATACGCAAAAGAACACCACCTGAAGGTCGGCCAGGCGCTGTCGGTGCTGACGCCGGCCAACCGGCGGGTGAGCCTGACGGTGCTCGGCACGGTCGATGAAAAATCCGGAGTCCTGCAGGACCTGACGATCAGCCTGCCGCTCGCCGCCACCGCGTTCGGCCAGCGCGAAGATGCGCTCGACTTCGTCGCCTACGCTCCCGGGGCAACTGACGCCCAGGTGCAGCCGGCCGTCGACAGGCTGCTGGCGAGCCAGTTCCCGCAGGCCCGCTCGCGCACCGCCGAGCAGTTCAAGCAGGACCTCAGCAAACAGATCAACGGGCTGCTGGCGCTGATCTATGTGCTGCTGGCGCTGTCGGTGATCGTTTCGCTGTTCGGCATCGTCAACACGCTGATCCTGTCGATCTACGAGCGCACGCGGGAGCTGGGCATGATGCGCGCGATCGGCACCTCGCGCCGGCAGGTGCGGCAGATGATTCGCTACGAGTCGATCATCACAGCCCTGATCGGCGGCGTCTTCGGGCTGATCATCGGAATCGTCGGCGCGCTGCTCGTGGTGGCGTTCACGCTGTCCGGCAAGGGCTACGTGATCTCGATCCCCGTCGGAACGCTCGTCGTGCTGCTGTTCGTCGCGGCGCTGGCCGGCCTGCTGGCCGCGCAGCTGCCGGCCAGGCGAGCCGCGCGCCTGAACATGCTGCAGGCGCTCGGCAGCGAGTAGCCATCCGGGCGCCCGCGGACTACGGGGCGAGGCGGAACGGGGGTAGCGATCGGTGACCAGCACGTTGGCGTAGGCGATCACCCGGTTGGTCCAGCGGCCGACCCCGACGAGGAAGTCGAACATCCCGCGTGGGAAGCGACCGGTGAAGAGGATCGCGAACCAAGCTGCGATCACGACGAAGGAGAAGCCGCGCGGAGGAGGGCCGCGACAATCGGCGCGCTGGAGGACTACCCGTATCTCGTCGAGATCGCTGCGAGGCTCCCCGAGTCCGGATACGACAGCGGCGTCCAATTCGCCTGGGGGCTCGATCTCATCCTCGACGGCCTCGACCGGCTTCGTCACGCCAGAGTCGCGCCGTGATGCGCGGCCGCCCTCGCGCGACGCGTAGATAAGCTGGCAGGCGATGGCTGCGACGGCACCCGAGTCGACCGATCCCGAGCTCGAGGCGACCGCCTGGGATCTCGAACCGCTCGTCGAAGGCGATGGTCGCGAGGGCGTCGAGCGGCGCATGTCCGAGGCGCTCGAGCGCTCGCAGAAGTTCGCCGAGCGCTACGCCGGAAAGCTCGGCGAGCTCGACAGCGACGGCCTGCGCGAGGCCATGCAGCGGCTCGGTGAGATCCACGACCTGGTCGGGCGCGCCGGTACATACGCGGCCCTGCGCTTCTCCACCGACACCGCAGATCCGGCCAACGGGGCGCTGCTGCAGGTCGCCCAGGAGCGCGGCACGGCGATCGAGACGACGCTGCTGTTCTTCGACCTGGAGTGGGCCGCGCTGGACGACGCACGTGTGGAGACGCTGCTCGCCGGCGACGGGCTGGACTTCTGCCGCCACCACCTGCGCAACGTTCGTCGCTATCGCGACCACCTGCTGTCAGAGCCCGAGGAGAAGATCCTCGCCGAGAAGTCGCTGACCGGCGCCGGCGCCTGGACGCGGCTGTTCGAGGAGCTGACGTCGGCAATCGAGGTCCAGCTCCCCGCGGGCGAGGGCGATGGCGGGGGCGGGGGAGAGCCGGTCGCGCTGGACAGCGCGCTGAGCCGCCTCTCGCTGCCCGATCGAGAGGCGCGTCGCGTGACCGCCGAAGCCGTCAGCGAGGCGCTCGCGCCGGGCCTGCGCACGCGCGCATTCCTGTTCAACACGCTGCTGGCCGACAAGGGCATCGACGACCGCCTGCGCAGCTACCCGAGCTGGCTGGCGGCGCGCAACCTCGCCAACGAGGCCAGCGACGAGTCGGTTCAGGCGCTGATCGAGGCGGTGCGCGCGCGCTATGAGATCCCGCGGCGCTGGTATCGGCTGAAGGCGCGACTGCTGGGAGTCGATCGGCTGGCCGACTACGACCGCATGGCGTCGGTGTCACAGGACGAGGTCAGCTTCCCGTTCGCGCGAGCGCGCGAGATCGTGCTGGACTGCTACTCGTCCTTCTCCCCCGAGCTCGGCGACGTCGCACGTCGCTTCTTCGACGAGCAGCGCATCGACGCGCCGGTGCGCCCGGCCAAGCGTGGCGGCGCGTTCTGCGCTTCGGGCGTGCCCTCGGTCGAGCCCTACGTGCTGCTCAACTACACCGCGCGCCGGCGCGACGTGTTGACGCTGGCGCATGAGCTCGGCCACGGCGTGCACTTCTCGCTGGCCGCGCGCCAGGGCATCTTTCACCAGAGCACGCCGCTGACGCTCGCCGAGACGGCGTCGGTGTTCGGCGAGACGGTCGTCTTCTCGCGCCTGCTCGCCGAGGACTCCTCGCCGTCCTCGCGCCTGGCGCTGCTGGCGGAGAACCTCGAGGACACGATCGCGACGGTCTTTCGCCAGGTCGCCATGAACCGCTTCGAGGACCTCGTGCACACGGCGCGCCGTGAGGAGGGCGAGCTCTCGGTGGACCGCTTCGGCGAGCTGTGGACCGACAGCCAGTCTGAGCTGCTCGGCGACTCGGTCGAGCTGACCGAGGGCTACCGCTCGTGGTGGTCCTACATCCCGCACTTCATTGGCAGCCCCGGCTACGTCTATGCCTACGCCTACGGCCAGCTCTTGGCGCTGTCGGTGTACGAGCGCTACGAGCAGCTCGGCGCCGAGCTCGTGCCGAAGTACCTCGAGCTGCTGTCTGCCGGCGGCTCGCGCAGCCCCGAGGAGCTCGGTCAGATCGTCGGCATCGACCTCGCCGATCCCGGCTTCTGGGACGCCGGGCTGGACCTCGTCGAGCGCCAGCTGCGCGAAGCCGAAGAGGCCGCGGAGGCTTCCGGGCGCTTGTAGGGATTGCCGTGCACGCTCGCCGCGCGCGCTGTAGGGTGCTCGCGCGATGCGCCTGAAGCCGGCACCTGACGACCTGCTCGAGCGCGTCGCGATCGCCGCCAACCTCGCGCCGCTGCCCGGCGCGTACGCGATGTACGGCATGGTCATCGGCCGCGTGATCGGTGTGGCGCAGCGGCTCGGAATCTTCGCTCAGCTGCTGAAGGGGCCCGCGACCGCTGGGCGCGTCGCCGAGGAGCTCGAGCTGCAGGTCGCCGGCACGCGGCTGCTGTGCGAAAACCTCGCGGGGCTGGACATCCTCGAGCAGGACGGCCACACCTTCTCGCTGCCCGCGCGCTCGCGCAAGTGGCTCGATCCCGCCTCAGACACCTACATCGGCACATGGCTGGAGCACTCGACGACCTACTGGGAGTGGTACGGCGATCTCGAGCGCATCGTGCGCGACGGCGGCAGCTTCGAGATCCACCGCGAGGCCGCCGAGGACGAGCAGTACTGGAAGCTGTACATCACCGGTCAGTACGAGCTGGCTCGTCTGTCGGCCGTGGAAGTGGCCAAGGCGATCAAGCTCGGCGACAGGCCGACGGCGCTGCTCGACGTCGCCGGCGCGCACGGATGGTTCTCGGCTGAGCTGTGCAAGCGCCACGAGACGCTGCACGCGACCGTGCTCGACCTGCCCGGCAGCGCGCGCGTTGGGCGCGAGATCATCGCCGCCGCCGGCATGAGCGGGCGCGTCGAGCATCGCGACGGCGACATGTTCGAGTCAGAGCTCGGCGGCCCCTACGACGGCGCGCTGGTGTTCGACATCATCCACCACCTCTCCGGCGAGCAGGTCGTCACGCTGCTGCGCCGCGTGCGCGAGGCCATGAAGCCGGGCGCGACCGTCGCCGTGCTCGACATGTTCCGCTCCGACGCAAAGCACGAGCGCGCCTCTGCGGCAGCCCTGGGCCTGTTCTTCCACCTGACCTCCGGAGCCGACCTGCACAGCCCGGCGGAGCTTGCCGACTACCTGTCGCAGGCGGGGTTCGGCGCGCCCAAGCGCACGAAGATTCGGCGCATTCCTGATCAGCAGTTGTTTCAGGCGCAGGCTGTCTGAGCGCCGGCGCAGCTCAGCCGGGCAAAATCCGCTGCAACAGCCCCGGCACGTCGGCGATCGAGTCGGCGATCGCCGTCGGTGTGACTTCGGGCGGCAGCGCGTCCTGGCGGTACTTGCCGGTGCGCACGAGGATTCCCGGCAATCCGGCGGCCATCGCGCCGCCGACGTCGGCCTCCACGTCATCGCCGACCATCACTGCGCTCTCCAGGCCCATGTCGACGATCGCTGCTTGGAAGAAGGCCTCGGCCGGCTTGCCCACGACGACGGCCTCACGACGCGTCGCGTACTCCAGCGCCGCCGCGTAGGCGCCGACGTCGAGCGCCAGACCGTCCGCGCGCCGCCAGTAGCGGTTGTGCTGCAGCGCGACCAGCTCGGCTCCGTCCATGATCAGGCGGAAGGCGCGATTGAGCAGCTCGGCATCGAAGCGCTTGCCGACGTCGCCGAGGATCACCGCATCGACCTTGTCGCCGGCGGCGCTGCCGTCGAACTGCTCGAGGTCCTCGCGCAGCCCGTCGCTGACGATCAGCTCGACCGACTCAAAGCTGCGCTCGTCGCAGTAGCTGAGCGCCATCGCCGCGGGCGTCAACACCTCCTCGACGGGCACGTCGAAGCCGAGTTCGCCGAGGTGCTCGCAGACCTGGCGGCGCGAGCGCGAGGTGGTGTTGGTGACCAAGCGCATGCCCGCGCCGAGCTCGCGCAGCTCGGCGAGCGCATCGTGGGCTCCGGCGATCGGTTCGTCGCCGACGTACAGCACGCCGTCGATGTCCAGCAGGATGCCGAAGCGCTCAGCTTGCGTGGCGCTCATGCTCGCACTGTAGATCAGAAGAACACTCCGCCCAGCGCGCTCCCCGCATGGTGCACCAGGTCGAACAGCGGCTGGGGCACGATGCCGAAGAACACCGCGGCAAGCGCGGCGAAGATCGCCACGAACGCGACCTCCGGCTGCAGCTTTACGCGCGGCTCGTCCAGCTCCGGCGATCCTCCCGCGAGCGCGGGCAGCCCCTCACCGGCGGGCGGCGGTGTGACCCCCGGCGTCGGCAGCTGCTCGGCCGGCTGCGCGCTTGGCGCGCCGCGCATCCACATCGCGGCGATCACCGGCAGGTAATAGCCGAGCGAGATCATCGAGCCGACCACGATCACCACGCCGAGCCAGGTGTAGCCCCCCGAGACGGCCGCGTCGATCAAATAGAACTTGCCCGTGAACCCGGCAGTCGCCGGAATGCCGGCGAGCGCGAGCATCGAGATAGTCATCGGCCACGCCAGCAGCGGGCGCTCGCGTCCGAGCCCGGACACGGCCTGGATCGAGTCGCCGTAGCCGGTTTCGCGCTCTCGCGCGACGATCACGGCGAAGGCCGCCATGTTCATGAACACGTACACGGCTAGGTAGAAGATCGTCGCGCGAATGCCCAGCTGCGTGGCCACGACCACGCCGGCGAGCATGTAGCCAGCCTGGGCCACCGAGGAGTAGGCGAGCATGCGCTTCAGCGAGGACTGGCCGAGCGCGCCGACGTTGCCGACGAGAATCGTGATCGTCGCGAGCACCGCCACCGCCGGTCCCCAGCTGCTCTGCGCGCCGATCAGCGCGACGTCGAAGAAGCGCAAAAAGGCGACCAATGCCGCCGCCTTGGTCGCCACAGCCATGAAGGCCGTGACCGGCGTGGGCGCGCCCTCGTAGACGTCGGGCGTCCACTGATGAAACGGCGCAACCGAGGCCTTGAAGCTGAGGCCGACCACGCACAGGGCGATGCCCGTGAGCATCAGCGGATCGGTCGCCAGGCTGCCGCTCGACAGCGCCTTGGCGATCGCTTCGAAGTCTGTCGCGCCGGTCGCGCCGTAGATCATCGCCAGGCCGTAGAGCAGCGTCGCCGAGCCGACCGCGCCGACGATCAGGTACTTCAGCCCGGACTCCAGCGAGTGCTCGCGGCGAAGCTCCGTCGCGCACAGCACGTACAGCGGGATCGACAGGAGCTCGAGACCGACGAACAGCGCCACCGTGTTCTGCGCCGCGGCGAGCAGCGCCATGCCGGCGATCGAGCTGAGCAGCAGCGCGTGGAACTCGCCGTGCGCCGCTTCGCACGCGGCCCGCGAGCGCCAGGCCAACAGCACGGCGAGCGCGCCGCCCGTCACGAGAATCAGGTTGAGCACCAGCGACAGGTCGTCGATGCGCAGCGCGCCGGAGACGATCGACTTGTGCGCGTTCCACTGCCAGATCGTCAAGCCGGCCGTCGCGCCGAGCGCGACCAGGCTGAGCGCCGGCACGAGCTGCGAGCGCACCCAGCGCGCGCGAAGCAGGCCCACCAGCAGCACCAGCGTCGCGCCGCCGAGCAGCGCGATCAGCGGCGACAGGCCGGCGAAGTCGACGTGCGGGCCTTTGAGGTGGGCGGTGGCGACGATCGCGCTCACGATCAGCTGCCTTCCTTCGTCAGGACCAGGCAGCCCAGCGTGTTCGGGCCGTGGCAGCTGATCGAAGAGGCGAGCTTAACTTCGGTCGCGTCGGTATGCGCCGAGGCCACCGTGGCCTTCACCGACCCTTCACTGCGATGCAGCGCCAGCTGCGGATACAGCGCCATGAAGAAGATCACTGCCAGCAGCGGCACGAGCACGACGCCGTCGCGAAAGCTCAGCTCGTAGGACTTGACCCGCGGCCCGACGCGGTTGTGCATCGCGCGGATGAACAGTCGCAGCGCGTAGACGCTCGCGAACACGACGCCGGTGAAGGCGATGATCGCGATCGCCAGCTTGGCTTTGAACACGCCGAGCAGGATCAGGAACTCGCCGACGAAGTTCGAGGAGCCGGGAATCGCCAGCGTGGCGAAGGAGACGATCAAGAAGATCGTCGCGAGAACCGGCGCGCGGAAGGCGATGCCGCCCATGTCGCGGATGTCCTCGGAGCCGCCGGCGCGCTGGGCCAGCAGCGCGACGATGAACAGCAGCGCCGCGACGACCACGCCGTGGTTGACCATCTGCAGCAGCGCGCCCTGCGCGCCCTGCGGGTTCAGCGAGAAGATGCCCAGTGTGATGAAGCCGAGCTGCGCGATCGACGAGTACCCGGCGATCAGCCGCGCGTCGGTCTGCGTGAAGGCGACGACCGAGCCGTAGAGGATCGACGCCAGCGCGATCAGCAGCATCAACGTCTGGAAATGCGCGGCCGCCTGTGGGAACAGCGGCAGCACGATGCGCAGAAAACCGTAGGCGCCGACCTTCGAGAGCACGCCCGAGAAGACCATCAGCACCTCGATCGGCATGGCCTTGTAGCCGTCGGGCATCCAACCATGCAGCGGGAAGGCCGGCATCTTCACGAGGAAGGCCGCGGCGAAGAACAGGAAGATCCAATCCTGGGAGCCGCGCGACAGGCCCAGCGGCACCTGCTGCTGCAGCGCCGACAGCGCGAACGTGATGTGCCCGCCGCCGTGCTGAGCGGCGAGCACGCCCGTGGCGATGGCCGCGGCGAGCATCAGCAGCGAGCCGACGAGCGTGTAGATGACCAGCTTGATCGTCGCTTTGACGCGTCCCGGTTCGCCTCCCCAGGCGCCGGTCAGGAAGTAGAAGGGGATCAACATCAGATCGAAGAACGCAACGAACAGCGCGAGGTCCTGTGCCAGCAGTGCGCCCAGCACGGCCGTCTCGGCGAGCATGAAGTTGAAGTAGAAAAGCCGCGGTCGGTCCCACTCGCGCAGGTTCGCGGCGATCACGGCGGCGGCGAACAGCAACGTGGTCAGCCCGACCATGAACACGTTCAGGCCGTCGACGCCGAGCTTGTAGTGGATGCCCAGTTCGGAGATCCACATCACGTCGGTGACGTGCGTGAGGCCGTGCGAGCTCGGCGAGTAGTCGGCGATGTAGCCGATCGCCAGGCCCACAGCGGCCAGCGAGCCGATCAGCGCAAAGCCGCCCGACGTGCTCAGGCGCGACCACGGCGCTCCGGGCACGCTGGTCTCGCCCTGCGGGATCTCGGCGGGCTCGACCACGCCGGCCTGGCGTCCGAGCACCGAAACCGCGGCGCCGATCAGCGCACACGCCAGCGGCAGCCAGAGCAGGATCGAGAGCGGCGGCATCAGCTCTTCTCCACGCTCATGTCTGCAGCAGGAAGTAGAAGCCCACGCCCGCCAGCCCGAGCACCAGCAGCGCGGCGTAATAGCGCACGAAGCCGCTCTGCACGGCGCGCACGGCGGCCGAGCCGGCGCGCACGAGACCTGTCGTGCCGCCGACGAGCGTCTCGTCGACGAACACTCGCTCGAACGTGCCTCGCGCGAATGAGCCGATCGCCGCGACCGGGCGTGCGACGAGTGCCTCGTTGAGCTCGTCGAAGTACCACTTGTGCACGAACAGCTCATACAGCGGACGCAGCCGCTGGCGTGCGGTGGTCGCGATGCTCGGCCGCTTGACCCAGATGCGGTAGGCGATCGCGATGCCCGCCAGCCCGAGCACGGTGCCGAGCACGATGCCGAATATCAGCAGGCTGCTGCGCGTGTGCGATTCCGACGCATACAGCGGCGAGCCGGCGAAGCTCGGGCGCAGGAAGTCGTCGATCACGAAGTCGATCCGCGGAATCTGCACGAGCCCCGAGCCCAGCGCACCGATCGCCAGCACGCCCATCGCCACGCGCATCGGCAGCGCGCGCTCGGCGATCGTGTGAAACGGGCCGGGGAAGCCGACGTCCGTGTCCTCGACTTCGCCGTTTGCCGGGTTGGTCGGTTGGTGCGCGTGGTGCAGCTCGCCGGCTTTCAGCTCGACCGCCTCTGCCACCGGCTCGCCGTGGAAGGCGCGGAAGATCATGCGGAAGGTGTAGATCGCCGTGAGGAACGCGCCGAGGTAGCCGACCACGTAAAGCGCCCAGTGCCAGCCGCCGCGTTCTGCCGTCACCAGCAGGATGTCGTCCTTGGAGAAGAAGCCCGAGAACGGCGGAATGCCCGACAGCGCCAGGCCCCCGACGATGAAGCAGCCATAGGTGAACGGCATCACCTTGCGAAACCCGCCCATCTTGTACAGCGACTGCTCGCCGGCCATCGCGCCGATGATCGAGCCGGCGCCCATGAACAGCAGCGCCTTGAAGAACGCGTGCGTCATCAGGTGGAACATCCCCGCGGCGTAGGCGCCCACCGAGACCCCCATGATCATGTAGCCGATCTGCGACATCGTCGAGTAGGCGATCACGCGCTTGATGTCGGTCTGCGTCAGCGCGATCGTGCCCGCGACCAGCAGCGTCGTCGCGCCGACCACCGCGCCGACGTCCTGCGCGGCGGGCGCCAGCTCGAACAGCGGATGCATGCGCGCGATCAGATACACGCCGGCCGTGACCATCGTCGCGGCATGGATCAGCGCGCTGACCGGCGTCGGACCCTCCATCGCGTCGGGCAGCCACGTGTGCAGCGGGATCTGCGCGGACTTGGCAAACGCGCCCACGAGCAGCAGCACGCAACCGGCGACCAGATCGCCCTGGTTTGAGCCGTGGCCGAAGGCGCCGGCGCTGGTCGCATGGAAGCTGCGCAGGAAGTCGAGCGTGCCGGTGTGCTTGAAGATGAAGTACGTGCCGAGCACCAACCCGACGTCGCCGATCACGTTGATCACGAACGCCTTGATGCCCGCGCGCGTGGCCGTCGTGCGCCGGTACCAGAAGGAGATCAGCAGGTAGGAGGCCGCGCCGACGAACGTCCAGCCGACGATCAGCAGCAGGAAGTTGCCGGCCAGCACCAGCACGAGCATCGAGAACACGAAGAAGTTCAGGTAGGCGAAGTAGCGCCGGAAGCCCTCGTCCTCGTTCATGTAGGAGATCGAGTAGAGGTGGATCAGCGTCGAGACGCCGGTGACGATCAGGATCATGAACACCGACAGCGGGTCGACGAGAATCGACAGCTGCGCGTCGATGCCGACCGTCGAGGCGTAGTTCCACAGCGACGACACCATCTGGCGGTGCTCCTCGCCGTGGCTCTGCATCGTCAGCAGGGCCCCCAGCGCTGCGACGAACGCGAGCAGGATCGCGCCCGTACCGATCCAGCCGGCGCTGCGTCCGGGCAGGCGGTGGCGCCCGAAGGCGATCGTCAGCGTGCCGGCGAGCGGAAAGGCCAGCACCAGCCAGCCCCAGGTGGTCTGACTCATCCCTGCAGCTCCCGCAGCTCGTCGACGTCGATCGGCAGCCGCCGTCGATACAGCGCGACGATCATGCCGAGGCCGATGCACACCTCGCAGGCGGCGACGGTCATCACGATGATCGCCAGGATCTGGCCGTCGCCGTTGCCCCACATGCGTGAGAAGGCGATCAGCGCGAGGTTGCCGCCGTTGAGCATCAGCTCCAGACAGAGCAGCACGACGAGCGGGTTGCGCCGCGTGATCACGCCGATCGCGCCGAGCGAGAAGACGATCGCCGAGACGGCCAGATACCAGGCGATGCTCATGAGAGGAACCTCGAGCCGGCATCCGGCCGGCTCGTCTGAGCATGAGAGACGCCCTCCGGGCGTCTTCCTATGCCCTCGGCCATCGTGCCGGTCGCCTTCGGGCGCAGCAGGTTCAGCGGCGTGAGCACGTCCTCGTCGTGCTCGTCCAGGCCGCCGCGGCGGCGCGCCAGCACGACGCCGCCGACCGCCGCCACGAGCAGCAGGAAAGAGGCGATCTCGAAGGCCAGCAGAAAGCGCGTCAGCAGCAGGTTGCCGATGTAGGCGGGCGTGCCGTAGGTGCGCGGGCCCGGCGCGTAGGGAGCGCCCTTGCCGTTGATCGCCTCGAGGCCCGTGCCGAGCAGCGCGATCAGCAGCTCGACCAGCAGCGCTCCGGCCGCGATCGCGCCGCCGGCGCGCAGGCGCGAGCCGATTGCGCCGGCGCCGCGCAGGCGCTCGCCCATCGGCTCGCTCTGGTCGCCGACGTAGGCCACGACGAACACGTACAGCACCATCGCGGCGCCGGCGTAGATGACGACCTGGATCGCCGCCACGAACTCCGCCCGTAGCAGCAGGAACAGCACGGCCAGCGAAAGCAGATGGCCGACCAGCGCGAGCACGCTGTAGAAGGGGTTGCGCAACACGACCACGCCGACCGCGCCCGAGATCACGCCGATCGCGGCGATGAAGAACAGCACTGCGCTCATCCGCTCGCCACGCTCCTCACTCGTCCTCGGTCCTCAGCGGGGTGCGCTCGAGCGGCTCGGCCAGCAGCATCTCCTTGGTCAAGATCAAATCGGTGCGGTCGTAGTCCGATAGCTCGTAGTCGTGGCCCATCGTGATCGCGTCGAACGGACACGCGATCTCGCAGTAGCCGCAGAAGATGCAACGCGACAGGTTGATCTCATAAACCGCTGCGTATCGCTCGCCGGCCGAGACGCGATGCTCTGGCGTGTTCTCGGCGGCGACGACGCGGATGCAGTCCGCCGGGCACGCAGCCGCGCACAGCGAGCAGCCGACGCACTTCTCGAGGCCCGTGT
>DATARK010000036.1:0-5083 GCA_036264175.1 Solirubrobacteraceae bacterium | reverse complement strand
CACCAGCGTCGCGCGAGGCCGGCCGCGCGCGGGGACTCGTCCGGCCTGCCGCCTGCCGCCTCGGCGATCAAGCGCCGAACTCCGTTTTGGCTGCTGCGGTGCCCACCCGCTCACCCTAGCGTCGGCGCGTTTGTGCGCTAGGACGTTCGCGTACACGTCCAGCGGCGCCACGGCGCCGGGAAAGGAGCGACCATGGGACAGCCAGTCGTTCACTTCGAGGTCACCGGTCGAGACCCGGCCAAGCTGCGAGCCTTCTACGGCGCCTTGTTCGATTGGCGCTTCGACACCAGCGCGCCGGTTGCCGAGGCGATCTCTGCGCCTGGCGAGTACGGCTTCGTCGAGCGCTACACGACCGACGATGGCACCGGCATACCCGGCGGCGTCGGCGGGGGCGAGGGCTACGACGGGCACGTGATCTTCTACGTGGGTGTGCCCGATGTCGAGGCGGCGCTGAAGCAGGCCGAAAGCCTCGGCGGCACGCGCCTGCTCGGACCTGTTGTCAACCACGGCGCGAGCCTCGCTGTGGGCCACTTCGCAGACCCCGAGGGTCATCTGATCGGCGTGGCGGGGCCGGCGTAGCGGGCTCGCTCGGCGGACTGCGCTAAACGACGCCGGCGAGCTCGACCAGACGACGCGCCAGCTCGTCCGGGCGCGAGAGCATCGGCACGTGACCGCCGGCCAGCTCGTCCACCTCCAGTCCCAGCCGCTCGCGCGCGATGCGACGCTGGAAGGCCGGCGGGAACAGCCGGTCCTCGCGCGGCACGAGCACACGCGTCGGCACGTCCGGCCAGGCATCAAGCGGCCACGGCTCGCCGAACATGCCCTCACCCGGCGCGCCGGTCCAGCGCTCGCTGTCGCGGATGACCACAGCGTCCACGTCGTGCAGGAACACCTCGGCCATTGCTTCGGGCCCCCACTCGCGCATCGGCCCGAAGCGCTCGATCAACGCGCCGATGGCCTGTTCGTGCTCGGTGTTCGCCCACCATTCGCCGGCCGTCTCGCCCGGCCGCGGGATCATCGGCGCAAGCAGGATCAGCTGCGCGACCGGCACGCGTGCTGCCACCAGCGGGCCGGCGAACGCGCCGAGCGATTGTGCGACGACCGTCAGCTTGCTGTCGCGTGGCGCCGCCGCTGCGACCGCGTCGGCGTGGTCTGACGGCGTCGCCCGCGCGTCGTCCAGCGGCAGCGCCGGCGCGATCGCCTCGTGTCCGAGCTCGTGCAGCGCCTCGATCGTCGCGCCGTAGACGCGCGGACCGATTCCGGCGCCCGGTATCAGCACAAAGGTCATCACAGCTTTCGACCTGCCGCGGGAGCAGAACTCATCGACTGCAGCAGAGCAGACAGGCGTGGAGCCGCTGCTGCCTACGGCAAGGTGACGGCGATCGTCGTCGCGCAGCCGATCACATTGGTCGCCAGATTCTCTTTGCTGCTAGCTTGAACAGTCCAAATTGGGCTGTCAGCCCAATACCGCAGTGCCCGCGCTCGTAGCCTTTGCAGCAATCTCCGCGTTCGCAGCACTACAACGACGGAGGACACAGATGCCTACTGGAACCGTGAAGTGGTTCAGCGACGACAAGGGCTTCGGCTTCATCACGCCCGATGACCAGTCCAAGGACCTGTTCGCCCATCACTCGGCGATCGTCGGCGACGGCTATCGCTCGCTTGCCGAGGGCGCCAAGGTCTCCTATGACGCCGAGGCCGGCGACAAGGGCCCCAAGGCAGTGAACATCCAGGCGCTGTAGCCACATGGCATCGAGCGGCAAGAAGAAGACCACGATGGCGAAGCTGATGCGCGAAGCCAAGCTTCGCGAGCGGCGCCTTGACAAGCAGGCCAAGAAGGAAGCACGCAAGCTTGCGCCGCCGGAGAGCTTCGACTTCGACGAGGCCGGCGACCCGCCGGCGCCGCTCAGCGACGAGGCCGCTCAGCGCGCTTGACGCGTGCGGGCGCTCAGCGCCCGGGCCCGGCCAGCCCGCGCTCGATCAGGCTGTTGGCGGTGTCGGCGATCGAGTCCTCCACCGGGCGCGGCATCCAGCCGAGCGTGGTCTTGGCCTTCTCGGCGGAGTAGCTTGCCTGCTCACCGAGGTCGCTGACGATCGAGCGCACGCTCGGGTCAAAGAGTCCCATCAGCCGAATCAGCAGATCGGGCGCCACGCGCGAGGGAACCTTGCTTGCGGCCGCGCCCAGGCGCTCGCTGAGAATCGCCCCGACCTGCTGCATCCAGAGGAAGCGGTCGACCGCCAAGAATCGCTGGCCACCCGCCTCGTCGGCAGTCATCGCACGGATGTGCAGGTCTGCGACGTCGCGAACGTCGACGAACACGAAGCCGAGCCGGGGCATCGCCGGCATGCCGTTGAGCAGCCGTTCGATCACCTGCAGCGAGTACGAGCGATCGTCGCTGAGCACCGGACCGATGATCGCGCCGGGATTGACCGTCGTCAGCCTGCGCTCGGCCCCAACCGACTTGACGTGCTCCCAAGCGGCGCGCTCGGCAATCGTCTTGGAGCGTACGTATGGCGTGCGCCGCGGGTCATCGGAATCGGTCCAATCGGTCTCGTCGTAGGGCGCGTCGGCCGATGGCGCGCGCCCGTGGCGCACGGCGGCGACCGACGAGGTCATCACGACTCGTTTCACGCCGGCGGCGAGACCCGCTTTGAGAACTCGAAGCGCGCCGTCGCGTGCCGGCACGATCAGCTCGTCGGCATCCTTCGGCTGCGCCGGCGGGAAGGGTGAGGCGACGTGCAGCACGTAGTCGCATCCGGCGACCGCGTCGCTCCAGCCGTCATCGGCACTGAGATCGGCGGCCACGATCGACAGGCGCTCGCCGCCGTCCACGCCGCTGCTCGCAAGCGACGCTCGCAGCTCATCCGATCGCCGCAGATCGCGCACGGTCGTGCGAACTGCATACCCGCGACGCAAGAGCTCGATCGCACACCAACCGCCGAGAAACCCCGTCCCGCCGGTGACCAGCACTGTGCCCCCAGGCTCTGTCATGGGGCGGGAGTCTACGCCGCGCCGGCCCGCGCCCGCTCTCCCGCTCTCCGCGAGTAGATGGGCACCCCTCCCGGCGCTCGATAGCCCTTCCGCCACGGAAGGCTCTTCACCTCAGGAGCAGCCTGGGAGGGGTGCCGCTGCGGACGACGCCGGGCGTGTTAGCGGCGAGATCCGCTGATCGGAACCTACTCGCCGATTCCGAGATCGCAACCGCCCGTAGCAGGCTCGTAACAACGTCAACGCCGAGTCAACGAGGCCTGCCCGTGCTGATCGGCGTGCTCGTGGTGCTGGCCGGCAAATCTGTCTTCTCCAACGCCGGCCTCGCGGGCGTGGCGTTCATCGTTCTCGGCCTGATTATCCTTGTGCTCGTCATCGGCATGGCGATGCGCCTCGGCAGCGATCGCCGCCGCCCGCCGCCGAGCTAGTCGACGCGGTAGCGGTCGGGTGATCACAACGGCCGGTCGTGGCGTGCTCGGTCGACAGCTGGTTTGAGCACGAGGCGCGCGGGGTACCACGTCTGCGGCTGGGGTGGGCCGGTCTTGGGCCGGCGCGGTTTCATAGATCACTCGTTGGGTGACGGAGAGGAGACGGGTACAGATGAGCGCTACTGCGACCGGACGGTCGGCGGGGAGACTGCTGAGTCGGGCGGGCGCCTTGGCGCTGCTGCTCGCCGGCCTGCTGGCGGGCAGTGCGCACGCTGCCTCGGTGAGCATGTGCGACGTGCCGATCACGATGAGCGACGGCACGGTGATCAGCGCGAACATCTTCCTGCCCTCCACCTCCGGTCACTACCCCACTGTGCTCACGGCGACCGGCTACAACAAGGACGCCGCCAATCCGACCGGGCAGGAATGCGGCGGCTCGCAGAGCATCGCCGGCGATGAACCGGGGCTGACCGAAAAAGGTCTCGCGGTGATGGTGATCGACGACCGCGGCACGGGCGCCAGCGGCGGCAAGTGGGACTCCTGGGGCCAGCGCACGCAGGACGACTACAAGGAAGTGCTCGACTGGATTCAGGCTCAGCCGTGGTCTGACGGCGGCGTGGCGACGACCGGCGAGTCCTACATGGGCATCACCTCGCTGCTGATCGCCGAGGCCGACGCAGCGCGCGTCGCCGAAGGCAAGCCGCGCGCGGTCAAGGCCGTGTGGGCGGACATTCCGATGGCCGACGCCTACCGCGACGTGACCTTCCAGGGCGGCGCGCTGGACTCCGGCTTCATGCCGTTGTGGCTCGGCCTGGTCACCGGGCTGTCGGACCTGCCGCCATCGTCGTTGAGCGCAGATCCGCAAGCCGCCGCCTCGATCTACCTCGAACATCTGATCGGCAACGGCGAATTCAGCGTCGGCAAGCTGATCGGCGCGACGCTCGGCGAAGAAGCGGCCTACGACGGCCAGTTCTACCGCCTGCGCTCGCCTGTCGAGCGGGCGTCTCAGATCACCGTGCCGGTCGTGATCCAGGGCGGCTGGTATGACCTCTTCCAGCGCGGCGAGCCGCTGCTGTGGGAATCGCTGCGCAACTCGCGTGATCGTGTGTTGATCATGTCGCCGCACTACCACATCACCCAGGGGCCGCCGCTGGAAGACCCGAACCTCAAGCCGCAGTGGTTCGGACACTGGCTGCTGAACGAACGCAACGGTGCGCAGCGCACGCCGAAGGTGAACCTGTACTCGATCAATGGCGACCACTGGGAACACTTCACGAAATTCCCGCTGCCGAAAACCAAATACAAACGCCTCTACCTGAGCGGCGCGGCCTCGGGCTCATCGCCGATCTCACTGCACGATGGCTCGCTGGAGGATGCCGCTCCCGGCAGCGAAGCCGGCGACACCGCTCCGCTGCTGCCGGCATCGAGCCCCTGCTCGCGGCTGACAGCGCAGTGGACGGCCGGCGCGGCATCGAACCCGCTGTGTGACACCAACAACCAGACCTACGAGGCCACCTCGTTGACCTACACGACCGCACCGATGCAGGCCGACACGAGGATCTCCGGGCTGATCACCGCCGACCTCTGGGCGAAGCTGACGAGCACCGACGCGACGCTCATCTCGGTGCTCAGCGAGGTCGAACCGTCGGGCGCCTCCAACCAGATC
>DATARK010000007.1:0-61531 GCA_036264175.1 Solirubrobacteraceae bacterium | reverse complement strand
GTCGATGTTCGAGAGCAGGCCCAGCTTGAATTTCTTGCTGAGCTTCTGCAGCTGCGCGCTCGTCTCCTTGAACGGCATCCAGCGCTGGACCGAGTCGGGCAAGAAGCCCGAGCGCGAGGGCTCCAGCGGCCACTCCAGGCGTTTGGCGATCTCGATCGCGGTGCGCCGCAGGACCTCGGCGTAGAGCTCGTAGGAGCCGCTCTCGATCTCGCGCTCGATCTCGTGGAACATCGGCATCAGCACAGCGCGGTCGATCTCGAAGCCGTCGCGCGCGGCCTCCTTGGCGAACGCCTCGTAGATGCCGGTTTCCCAGTCGATCAGGGTGCCGTAGACATCAAAAGTGACGAACGTGACGTTCTTGGGGATGGGCATCGCGCGGGCATTATGCCGCGCGAGCGCGCTCGACCCGGGCACGGGGTCGCGGAGAGGCGCTTCTGCTCGTGATCTTGCAGGTTGGTGTTAGAGTCCCGCGCCGCAATGGACCTGCTGGAGTACCAAGGCAAGCAGCTGTTTGCCCGACACGGCCTGAAGGTCTCCTCGGGCAAGCCGGTCACCACCGTCGAGGAGGCCGTCGCGGTGGCCGCGGAGGTCGGCTACCCCGTCGTCGTCAAGGCCCAGGTCCTGATCGGCGGCCGCGGCAAGGCGGGTGGGGTCAAGCTCGCCGCCAATGAGCAGGAGACCCGCGAGCACGCCGGCAACATCCTCGGCATGGACATCAAGGGGCACACGGTCAGGACGATCTGGATCGAGCACGCCTCGGACATCGCCTCCGAGTACTACGCCTCCGTGCTGCTCGACCGCTCGGCCAAGCAGCCGCTGGTGATGTTCAGCGTGGAGGGTGGCGTGGACATCGAAGAGGTCGCCGAGAAGACGCCCGAGAAGCTGATCCGCCACCACGTCGACCCGCTCGCGGGCCTCTCGCGCGCCGAGGCCCTGCGGATCGCCAGCGAAGGCGGCGCCGACCCCGACGTCGTCGAGGGCGTCGCCGACGCGCTCCTCGCGCTGTACGAGGTCTGGCTGCAGGAGGACGCGACGCTCGCCGAGATCAACCCGCTGATCGTGACGCCGGAGCGCGAGGTCAAGGCGCTCGACGCGAAGGTCTCGCTGGACGGCAACGCGCTGTACCGCCATCCGGAGAACCAGGAGCTGTCCGACAAGGAGAACGAAGACCCGCTGGAACGGCGCGCCAAGGAAGAGGGTCTTCAGTTCGTCAAGCTCGACGGCGACATCGGCATTCTCGGCAACGGCGCCGGGCTGGTGATGTCGACGCTGGACGTCGTCGCCGGCGCCGGCGGCTCGCCCGCGAACTTCCTCGACGCCGGCGGCGGCTCAAACGCCGACACGATCAAGCAGGCGGTCGACCTGATTCTCGCCAACGAGGCCGTCAAGGCGGTGCTGGTGAACATCTTCGCCGGCATCACGCGCTGCGACGAGGTCGCGCTGGGGCTGATCGCGGCGTTCGGCGACATCAAACCGTCGGTGCCCTTCGTGGTGCGCCTGGACGGAACCAATGACGTCGAGGGCCGCCGGCTGCTCAGCGAGGCTGCGCTGCCCAACGTGCATTCGGCCAAGACGATGAACGAGGCGGCCGAGCTGGTCGTGGCGCTGGCGGCCGGCCAGCCGGCGGGAGCGACCGCCTGATGTCGGTGCTGGTCGACGAGAGCACGCGCCTGTGCGTCGCGGGCATCACCGGTCGCGAGGGCACCTTTCACACGCTGAACAACCGCGGCTACGGCACGAACGTGGTTGGCGGCGTGACGCCGGGCAAGGGCGGCCAGGACGTCGAGGGCATTCCCGTTTTCGACAGCTGGCCTGACGCGATGTCCCAAGCGCAGCCGAACACGGCGTTGATCTTCGTGCCGCCGCGCTTTGCCGCCGACGCGATCCTCGAAGCGGCGAGCGCCGGCGTGGATCTGGTGATCGCGATCACCGAGGGCATTCCGGCGCACGACGAGCTGCGCGTCTACAACACGCTCAGGCGCGACCATCCGAACACGCGCTTGATCGGGCCCAACTGCCCGGGCATTCTGTCGCCGGGCAAGGCCAACGTCGGCATCATTCCGGCCTCGTTCTTCGAGCGGGGCAACGTCGGCGTGGTGTCGCGCTCGGGCACGCTGACCTACCAGATCGGCAACGAGATCGCGCGCGCCGGCTTCGGCTGCAGCTCGATCGTCGGCATCGGCGGCGACCCGGTGCCCGGCTCGTCATTCGTCGACGTGCTGGAGCTGTTCGAGGCCGACGACGACACCGAGCTGGTGGTGCTGTCCGGCGAGATCGGCGGCTCGGCCGAGGAAGAGGCGGCGGAGTTCATCGCCGAGAACATGTCAAAGCCGGTGGTTGCCTACATCGCCGGATTCACCGCGCCGGTCGGCAAGCAGATGGGCCACGCGGGAGCGATCGTGTCGGGCTCGTCGGGCACGGCGGCCGCCAAGGCCCAGGCGCTTGAAGCCAAGGGCGTGCGCGTCGGGCGCACGCCAACCGAGGCCGCGGCGATCGCCGTCGAGGTTCTCGGCGGCGCATCGGTCGGCGCCTGAGCCGCGACAGCTCGCAAGTTCGCCGACGGCTCTGCTGGCGCGACGGCGCGACCGCTACGCTTGGCGCTCGTGGATAAGGAGATCGCGAACACGCTGGGTGAGTTGGAGCGCAAGCTGCGCGAGCTCGAACGCGTGCTCAGCGGCATCGACGGCGGCGGCACGGGCCGCAGCGCCGCGCCGCCCGCGACCGAGACACGCGGTGACGCCTTTGCCGAGCCGGCGAGCGCGAGCAGGCTGGTGGACGAGGCATTGGACCGCGACAGCGCACGCGGATCGTTGGCCACGGCTGCGCCGCATGAGACGCAGCCGGTCGATGACAGAGACGCGCGCGACACGCCGTCGTCGCCGACGGGAGCCTTGGTGGACGAGGCCCACGCCGCGGCGCCGCAGCGGGCCGCCCCGGCGCAAACGGGCGGTCACCGCGCGTCGGACTTCGCTGTGCAGCAGCCCCCGTCGCCTAACGAGCTTGCGCCCGCCGACTCGCCGGAGCGCCACGCCGCGCGGCGGCCGCCGCGCGAGGCCGACCGCACGCCGAGCGCGGGTGAGCTGCTGCGCTTTCGCGATCGCCTGGAGCGCACGGCGCGTGAGCTGACCCATGACTACGACGAGCTGCTCGGGCGCATAACCTACGCGACCGTGCCAACACCGACCGGACCGACGATCTCCTTCGCGCGCGGCGCGCCGTCGCTGGACATCGTCGACGTGCAGGGCCTGCGCGACGCCGCCGGCCGCGCCTTCGAGAGCGACCCCGCGGGCACGACCGCCTACGGCACGTCGATCGGCTACCCGCGCCTGCGCGCCTGGATCGCCGACCGCCACGGCGTGGACCCCGAGCGTGTGCTCGTGACCAACGGCTCGATGCAGGCCGACGCGTTTCTGTTCGAGCATCTGGTGCTCCCGGGCGACGACGTGATCGTCGAGCGTCCGTCCTACGACCGCACGCTGCTTTCGCTGCGCGAGCGCGGCGCGACGCTGCACGCCGTCGAGCTGGAGCCTGACGGCATCGACACGCGCGCGTTGTCGCGTCTGCTCGACGCCGGGCAGGCTCGGCCGAAGCTCGCGCACATCATTCCCAACTTCCAGAACCCGGCCGGCTACACGCTGTCGCAGGTCAAGCGCGAGGCGCTGCTGCAGCTGGCCAGCGAGCACGGCTTTCTGATCTTCGAGGACGACCCCTATGTGGCGCTGCGCTTCAGCGGCGAGTCGATGCCGACGATGCTGTCGATGGACGCCGAGCGCGTGGTCTACGCGTCGTCCTTCTCAAAGACCGTCTGCCCGGGCATCCGCGTTGGCTACCTGGTGGGACCGCCGGACGTGATCAAGGCGATCGCGCGCCTGGCCACGAACACGTACATCTCGCCGAACATGGTCGCGCAGTCGATCGTCTACGAGTTCTGCGCCTCCGGCGCAATCGAGCGTTCGATCGAGACCGTGCGCACGGCGCTGGCCAAGCGCGCGCTGACGCTCGCCGAAGCGCTGCGCCGCGAGCTGCCGGAGGCCGAGTTCGTAGCCCCCGAGGGCGGCTACTTCATGTGGGTCACGCTGCCGCGTGGCGCCGACGTCGCACGCCTGTTCGACGCCGCGGCCGAACTGGGCGTGGCCTTCGTCAAGGGCACCGACTTCCTGCTCGAGGGCGGCGAGAACACGCTGCGCCTGGCCTTCTCCGGCGTCACCACCGAGCAGATCGACGAGGGCGTAACGCGCCTCGCCGCGGCTTACCGGTCTCTCTAACGCGCCCGACTGGCGCGACGGTCAAGTGAGACAAGGACGCAGGGAGCGTGGCGTGCTGGCCGAAACGGGGATGCGAGCGGAGCGAGTGTCTCCTGGCTTCGGTAGGCGAGCGACCGAGGACGCAGCATCGCGCAGGCTCTCGCGTCAGTCGGTCAGCGGCCGTAGCGCTGGCCTAGGACCAGCTGATCCGGCAGTGCTGTGCGCCCGGGCGGCGAGGGGTCGGCGATCACCGAGACGGTCTCGGCGACGCTGGGAGTGATCGAGCAGCTGCTGCCGTCCTCGGCCTGCACGACGACCTGCTCGTCGTCGCGCTGCACCAGCTCGCCCGCCAGCCCGGGCTCCAGGCCTGAGGCCTTGAGGTAGTGCAGCAGGTACTCGGCCTCGTTCTCGAAGCGCAGAATGCGCACCTCGGCGCCGACCTCGACGTCGGCCAGCGGCACGCCGGAGAGCCGCGCGCCGGCGACGATCGGGTGGCCGTGCGGACAGGTCTTGGCGTCGCCGATGGCTGCCAACATGCGTTCCTCGAGCACCGGCGACATGGCGTGCTCCAGGCGCTCTGCCTCCTCGTGCACCTCGTCCCATGGAACGCCGAGCACGTCTGTGAGGAAGCGCTCGATCAGGCGGTGGCGACGAACGATCTGCTCGGCGTGCTCGACGCCGGAGTCGGTGAAGGCGATCGTGCGGTCTTTGGCACGCGTGATGTAGCCGTCGCGCTCCAGGCGACCGACCATCTCGTGCACCGTCGGCGGCGACAGCTGCATGGCACGAGCGACGTTGGCGCCGGTCATCGGCAGGCCGGCCTCGTGCAGCCAGAAGAGGCTCTGCAGGTACTCCTCCTCGGCAACGGTCGCCGTGTCGCTGCTCATGGAGTTGATCCTAGACCACGCCCGCGAGCGGCCGTTGACGCGCCGCGGCGACCGCGCACCGGCCGGGCCGCCGGCGCAGGCCGGGCCGCCGGCGCAGGCCGGGCGCAGGTCACGAGCTCAGCTGGTCGAACGTGCAGTCGCGCGGGTCCTTGTCCTCGCGCCAGCGGCGCAGCTTGGCGCCGTGGCGGATGCGCCCGGCCGAGACGTGGTCGAAGTCGATCTCCACGACCAGCTCCGGGCGCAGGCCGACCCACTCCAGGTCCTTGTCCGAGCTCCAGCGGCTCGGATCGGCCGAGCCGCGCTCGCCCGACTCGAAATCGGCTAGATAACGCGGCAGCCGGCGCTTCTCGGCCGCCGACAGGCCCGAGCAGTGCCCGACGACGCGCAGCGCGTCGCCGTCGTAGAGGCCGAGGATCAGCGCGCCCACGGTTCCCGGCTCCTTGCCCGGGCGCCAGCCGACGATCACCGCGTCGATCGTGCGCACGCGCTTGACCTTGGCCATGCCCTTTCGCTCGCCAGGCAGGTAGGGCGCCTCGCGATCCTTGGCGATTGCGCCCTCGGCGCTCTGCAGCCATTTCTGCGCGCCCTGCGCGTGCTCGGCCGTCGTCATCAGCTCCACCGGCGCGTCGGCGAAGGCCTTGCCGGCGAGCAGCTTCTCGAGCTCCGCGCGGCGCTTGGAGAACGCCAGCTCCAGCAGCGAGCGATCGTCGTGCGCGAGCAGGTCGAAGGCGACGTAGATCGCCGGCGTCTCGCCGGCCAGCCGTTCGATGCGCGACACCGCCGGATGGATGCGCTGGCCGAGCGCGTCGAAGTCCTCGCGGCCGTCGTCGTCGCGCACGACGATCTCGCCGTCGAGCACGTAGCGTCCGCGCGGCAGCTTCAGCTCGGGGAAATAGCGCCCGAGCGTCTTGCCGTTTCGCGACTGCAGGAAGACGTCGTCGCCGTCGACGAACGCCAGGCAGCGAAAGCCGTCGAGCTTGACCTCGTAGACGTATTGCTCGCCGACGGGCAGCTCCTTGCGCGACAGCGCCAGCTGCGGCTTCAGCGGTGGCTCGATCGGCAGCGTCACGACTCCGCCGCCTTGGGCTTACGCGCGCGGCTGGGCTGCACGCGCTTGGGCTCGCCTTTCTGCTTGGCGAAATGCGGCGGCCACGGCGCGTCGCCGAGCCCCTCGCGCTCGTCGCGCGCGGCGAGCTCCAGCAGCGAGTCCAGTCGGCCGGGATGCTCGTCGATCTTCGCCGAGGGGTCGCCGCGCTCGCGCAGGCGCGCCGGCACCGTCTGCATGTTCAGCTCGGCCGGCTCCACGTCGGCGACCTCGTCCCACTCCAGCGCGCACGACACGCGCGCATCGGGCACCGCACGCACCGAGTAGGCGGAGGCGATCGTGCGGTCGCGCGCGTTCTGGTTGTAGTCGATGAACACGCCTTCGCGTTCCTCCTTCCACCAGCGGCTGGTCGCGCGGCCGGGCATGCGCCGCTCGACCTCGCGCGCGAGCGCCAGCGCGCCGTGCGCACCTGCAGGAAGTCGTGCTGTGGCGTCAGGCGCACGTACACGTGAATGCCGCGCGAGCCCGACGTCTTGGGGAAGCCGAGCAGGCCATGCTCGTCGAGCACCTCGCGCACGCACAGCGCCACGTCGCGCACCTCGGAGAACGCAATATCCGGCTGGGGGTCGAGGTCGACGCGCAGCTCGTCCGGGTGATCCAGATCGTCGCGGCGCACCGGCCACGGGTTCCAGTCGATCACGCCGAGGTTCACGCCCCACACCAGATGCGCGGCGTCGTTGGGCACCAGCTCACGCGCATGACCGCCGCTGGGAAACGTCACGGTGGCCGTCTGCAGCCACTCGGGCGCGCTGTCGGGCACGCGCTTCTGAAAGAACGGCTTGCCCTCCACGCCGTCGACCCACCGCTTCATCACCGTCGGGCGGTCGCGCAGACCGCGCACGACGGCGTCGGCGCACTCGACGTAGTAGTTGGCCAGGTCCAGCTTGGTCAGCTTGCGTTCGGGAAAGAACAGCTTGCCGGGGTTGCTCAGGCGCAGCTCTTGGCCGCAGACGTCGATCGTGGCCGGCTCGGCCTTCTTGGCTGCCATTGCTGGAAGGATGCCCGATCATGCCTTCGCGGACATTGCTCGTCGCCGCCGGCGAGTTCGACGATCTCAGCGCAGAGCTCGTGGCGCAGGCCGTGGCACAGGGCCTGCGCGATGGCGGCTGGCAGACCGACGGCTGCGCGATCGACGCGCCGGCCGGCGGCAAGTTGCGCGCGCTGCTCGACTCGCTGGAGTTCGATTCGCGCATGCGTGACGCGCGCGCGCTGATCGTCTGCCAGCGCTGTCTGCACGAGGACACGCTGGCCGGCAGCGTCGCCTTCGAGATCGCCACGCGCGCGCGCCAGAGCGGCGTGCCCGCCTACGCAGTCACGACCGAGAACCGCCTCGACTCCTTCGACGCGCGCGTGCTCGACCTCCAGGCGATCGTGCAGTCGGGCGGCAGCGCGCGATCGCTGCGCGCGGCCGCGCGCAAGCTCGCCGCGCTGGTCTGAGCCCGCGGCCGGACGCGGCTCGCTGCGCTGGTCTGCGCCCGCGGTCCGACGCCGGACGGCCGTCAGAGCTGGCAGCCCGGACACCAGTAGGTCAGGCGATTGTCGTCGCCCTGGCCGTGGCTGCGAATCGCCGTGCCGCAGCGCTCGCAGGGCATGCCGGCGCGCCTGTAGACGGCTCGCGGACGAGAGCTGAAACCATCGCCGTCGGCCGACTCGCGCATGCGTTCGCGGGCGAAGCGCACGATCGCCAGCGCCTCGTCGTCGCGCACGCGCTCGAGCGCGCGCCACGGGCTGACCGCGGCGGCGAAGCAGGACTCCGACTTCCACACGTTGCCGATTCCCGCGATCACGCGCTGGTCGAGCAGCGCGTCGCCGATCGCGCGCCGGCGATCCTCGGCGCGCAGCCGCCGCAGGAAGACCGCCTCGTCGAAGCTCGTGCCGATCACATCCTGGCCGAGCGCCGCCAGGCGGCGATCGAAGCGCGTGCGCGACTCGCGCATCAGCTCGAGCACAGGACCGTCGAACTGCACGACGTTCCACTCGCCCGCGCGCAGCACCAGCCAGGCGCGGCGGCGCGCGCGCTTCCAGCGCGCGCCCTCGCGGTGCACGCCCCACGCGCCGGTCATGCGCAGATGCGAATGCAGCGTCAGGTCGCCGTCGAAGCGCACGAACAGATGCTTGCCGCGCGCGTCGACCGAGCGCACTGCCCTGCCGGCCAGGCGCTCTGGCCAGCGGTCGGCCTGATGACGCGGATGCGGCGTGAGGATCTGCTCGGGCACGCGGTCCAGCAGCACCGCGCGAACGCGGCGAGCGGCATTGTGAATCGTGTCTCCCTCGGGCATGCGTCGCTCACGATGGCAGAGCCCCGTCGGGCGTCCGCGGCAGCGCGTGCGCCACGTCGAACACCAGCCGCGCAGCGTCGGCGACGCTCGCGTAGTCGAGGTTCGCCGGCACGTCGCTGGGCAGGTGGTAGTTGGCCGGACTGCGCCAGTCGGTCATCGACACCAGAGCCGCGGTCGCATAGCCGGCGCGACTGGGAATCACGCTGTCGGTCGAAGCGCGGGCGCGAAAGCCGCGCTGCAGCGCGATGCCCAGCCGCTCAGCGCGCTCTGCGACGAGGTCGCGCAGCCACGGGCCGGTGTACTCCTCCATCTTCACCGGTCCCTCGGCCTCGAGCAGCACCAGATGCGGCGAGCCGACCGTGTCGAGGTTGAGGAACGCCGTGCGCGCCGGGTCGAGCTCGCCTCGATGGCGCGCGACGTACGCGCGCACGCCGTCCTGCAGCGTCTCCTCGGCTCCGCAGGAAACCAGCAGCACGCGCAGACCCGGCACAGGATCGTCGCGCAGCATCTGTGCCAGCGCGACGAGCGCGGCCACGCCGGAGAGGTTGTCGTTGGCCCCCTGCACGGTCTCGTTGCGCCAGATGTCGGCCACCGCCGCCGTGCCCAGCAGCCCGACGGCCGCGCCGGCTCGCGCGAAGCCGCGCCGCCCGCTCAGTGCGCTGACGATCGTCGCCAGGCAGCCGCCTAGGCCGATCCACCATTGCGGCAGCGGCGTCTTGAACCGTTCGAGCACCTGCGGTGCGCGCTCATACAGCCGTCGCTGCAGCGTCTGGTCGAACAGCGCACCGGTCTGCGGCGCGTCGTGGTGGGCATGGACGACGAGCGTGCTCTGTGCCTGCTCCGCTACGCCCCCGCCAGCGTCGATCGTCGCGATCACGTTCACCGTACGGCGCCGGCGGCGCACCGCACGGCGAAGCAGGCGCGGGCCGTTGTGCGCCTCGTCGACGATGCCCGCGAACGCGGCGAGCGCGAGCAGGCCGCCCGTGGCGCGCCGCCCGCACAGCACCGACAGCGCGCCGCTCAGCCCGAGCAGGCCGAGGCCGGTCGACGTAGGCGGAAACGTGCCCCACGAGTCCTCCTCCTCCAGCTCGACGCGCACGCCGGGTGTGTCGCGCAGGCGCTCGGCCAGCCACTGCGCGGCCTCGCGCTCGCCCGCCGAGCACGGCGTCCGCTCGAGCGGCGCCAGCGTCTCCACGACCTCGCGCAGGATCGTCTCGACCGCCGCGTCGTCCAGCGAGGGCCCTCGCTCGCTCACAGAAAGCACTGTCCCTCCCCTCGGTAGGTGGGCACCTCGTCGACGAGGCGATCGCCCTCGATCAGGTGCAGGCTGTCAAAGCGCTCGCACAGCTCACCGGCCTTGGCATGTCGCATGTACACACGATCGCCGATCGCGAGCTCGTCTGCTGCGGCGCCGATCAGCGGCGTCTGCACCTCGCCGGCGCCCTCCTGCCCATCCAGGCGCAACCCGCGCGGCAGGTGCGGCTGTGGCAGGCGCGCGGCGTCCGCGGGGCCCGAAGCCAGGTAGCCGCCGCCCAGGGCGGTGACGACGCCGCGTCCGGGGCGCCGGACGATCGGCAGTGCGAACAACGCGGCCGGCCGCAGCGAGAACGAGCTGTAGGCGTCGAAGAGCGTCGGCGCATACAGCCCCGAGCCGGCCGTCAGCTCCGTCACCGCGGCCTCCTCGGTGGTCGTCTGCAGGCTGCCCGTGCCACCGCCGTTGACGAGCTCCAGCGGCGGCCGCCCGGCGCGCTGAAGCTCCTGCGCGACCGCGTCGACGACGGCGGCGCGGCGGCGCGCAAGCTCGCGCGCCGAACGTTTCTGTATCGCTGCGATCGCGCGCGCGCGCAGCGGTCGCCCCGCAGGCCTATCTCCGAGACCGGCGATCTGCGCCTCGTACATCATCACGCCGACCAGCCGCAGCGCGTCGTGCTGCAGTATCGCGCGCGCCAGCTCGCCGGCCTGCTCGGGCGTATGTGCGGGCGAGCGCTTGACGCCGAGGCGCATGCGCCCGCCCAGCGCGCGCCAACCGGCGTCCACGTCGATGCACACACGCAGCGCGCCAGCCTGAGCGGGCTCGATCGCCCGCGCAAGCATCGGCAGCTGCTCGGCGCTGTCGAGCATGATCGTGATCCGCTCGCTGCTCGACTGCGAGCGCTCGGCCAGCGCGCGCAGGGCCGCTGCGTCGGCGGTCGGGTAGGCCACGACGATGTCGTCGAGTCCCTGCGCGGCCAGCCACAGCGCCTCCGGCAGCGTGAACGCCAGCGTCCCGGCAAAGCCCTCACGCGCCAGCGCCAGCTGCTGCAGGGCGCGACAGCGCAGCGACTTGCTGGCCAGGCGTATCGGCTTGCCGGCGGCACGCGCTTCCAGGTTCTCGGCATTCGCGCGCATCGCATCCAGGTCGACGAGCGCGAACGGCGCCTGCAGCCCAGCGGTAGCCTGTTCCAGCCGCGCGTAGGCCTCATCGGCCATCGTCGGCGACCTCTCGATCCAGAGCACGCTCGCCCGCCGACTCATCCCGATCGGCGATCGGGCCGAGCACGCGGTTGGTCCACTCGTTGGCAAATCGCCCGTGCGGGTCCAGACGCGCGCGCACGGCCTGGAAACGGTCCCAGTCGGCGTAGCGGCTGCGCAGCGTCTCAGCGGTCTGGAAGTGGCGCTTTCCCCAGTGCGGGCGCCCGCCGAGCTCGTCCATGATCCGCTCGACGGCCTGGAAGTACGGACGCCACTCCATGCCGCGGAACATGTGCACGGCGACGAAGCCGCTCTCGCGGCCGGCCGCCGTGCTGAGAAAGGCATCGTCGGGCGCGACCGTGCGCACCTCGATCGGAAACGGCACAGCAAAGCCGCGCCGCTCGATCATCTCCAGCACGCTGCGCACGGCCTGCGGCGTGTGCTCGCGCGGCAGCGCGTACTCCATCTCGGTGAAACGCACCAGGCGCGGGCTGGCGAAGATCTCCGCCGAGCGATCGACTCGCTCGCTGCTGCTGGCCAGCCGTGTGACCAGGCGGTTGAGCTGCGGAATGCGACCGGGCATGCGCCGCCCTGCGCGACAGATCAGCCCGAATGCATGGTTGGTCAGCAGCACGTCGTTGGTGTAGGCCGACAGCCTGCCGCGCGGGCGCGGCGGCTCGTCGGTGCGGTTGTTGGTTCGCGTCAGGGCCTTATCGGCGTGCGGGAAGACGAAGAACTCGAAGTGGTCGTTGTCGCGCACGAGCTCGTCGAAGCGCTCCAGCGTCGGCGCCAAAGGCGCCGGCGCATCGCGGCCGCGCAGCGTGAACGCCGGCACGCAGCGCAGCGTCACCTCGACGATCACGCCGAGTGCGCCGAGGCCCACGCGGGCGGCACGAAAGACCTCGGCTTCGTGCTCTGCCGAGCACACCAGCGTCGAGCCGTCGGCGAGCAGCAGCGTCAGCTCGACCACCTGCGCGGAGATGTTGCGCAGCCGCGCGCCCGTGCCGTGCGTCGCCGTGGAGATCGCGCCGGCGATCGTCTGCACGTCGATGTCGCCGAGGTTCTCCATCGCCAGCCCGTGCGCGTCGAGCTGGCAGCTGAGCTCGTGGATAGTGATGCCCGCCTCGACCCGCACCAGCCCGCTAGTGCGGTCGACGTCGAGGACACGTCCCAGCCGATCGAGCGACAGCAACGCTCCGTCGGTGCAGGCGATGTCGCTGAAGGAGTGCCCGGCGCCGACGACGCGCAGCGGCACGCCGCATTTGCCGGCGGTATCGACCGCCGCCGCGAGCTCGTCGATCGAGCCCGGCCGCTCGATCGCCGTCGGCCGGCAGGACTGATCGCCGGCCCAGTTGTGCCATCGGGCGGCGTGCTCGTGTCGATCGCTAGGCTCGCTCATCAGATGACCGAGCCCGAGCCTACTGCCAGCCCGGCAGCTCGCGCCTCGCGTGCCCGCTCGCTGCCGACGCCCGGCGCCCGGCGCGCAACGGTCATCGGCGCCGGCTCATTCGGCACCGCGCTGGCAGTCCTGCTCGCCCGCGGCGGCCTGCGCACGACGTTGCAGACACGCACGCCCGAGCAGGCGGCGACGCTCGACGCCGAGCGCCAGAACAGCGTGTACCTGCCGGGCGTCGAGCTGCCCGCGCAGCTGCGCATCGAACCGGCCGCAGCCGGCGTCGAGCGCGCCGACTACGTCTTCCTCGCGGTGCCCTCCAGCGGCATCGCCGAGGTGATCGCCACGCTCAGCTCGAGCGGACTTGGCACGCGCGCCGCCGTCGTTTCCGTCGCCAAGGGACTCGTCGCGCCCGACGGCCTGCCACCGACGATCGTGCTCAGCGCGAGCTTCGGCGCCGCACGCGTGGCCTGCGTCGGCGGCCCGGCGCACGCGCAGGAGATGGTGCACCACGGCGCCGGCCTGGTCGCCGCCTCCAGCGACGAGGAGCTCGCACGTTCGATCGCCCACGTGTTCACGCGTGCCGGCGTCGTCTGCGAGCAGTCCAACGACCCCGTCGGCGTCGAGCTTGCGGGCGCTGCCAAGAACGCCGCCGCGCTCGCCGCCGGCGCCACCGAGGCGCAGGGACTAAATGCCGCAGGCGCGGCCGCGGGGCACATCTTCGCCGAGGTCTGGCGCCTTGCCGAGGGGCTCGGCGGGCGGCCCGAGTCGATGATCGGCCTGGCCGGCGCCGGCGACCTCGTCGCCACGGCTCTCGCGCGCGAGAGCCGCAATCGGCGCGCCGGCGAGCTGCTCGCCGCCGGCGTACCCGCGACCGAGATTCCCGCGCGCATCGGCCAGGCCGTCGAGGCGCTGGAGTCCGTGCCGCTGCTCGCCCGCGCGCTCGAGCGCGCCGAAGTCGGCGCGCCCGTCACAGGAGCGCTGGGACGCCTGATCGCCGGCGAGCTGCCGCTCCACGACTGGGTTGCGCTCGTGCGCGCAACCGTGCCGCCACCCGCACGCTGGCGCCGCCGGCCACAGCCTGGCTTCTGGCGACGCGTCTGGCGGCGGCTGATCGGCTGAAGACGCCGCACCGCCTGGAGATCGCGTTGGGTGCGTGTGTTTGTCTAAGTGCTTTAGCTAAAGGAGCGCGTGTCGTGTGTCGCTTCGCGTGCAGCGGTAGCCATGGTATACACGTTGTAGATACTATGGCGCACGATGCACGCAGCAGGTAGTCCCACTCCGACGCGTCGTAAATACCATCGCGCACGATGCACGCAGCAGGTAGTCCCACTCCGACGCGTCGTAAATACCATTGCGCACGATCCACGCAGGCGAGCACTCACTGCCCCGCCGGGTAAATACCATCGCTATCGCGCGGTGCAAGGCAGCGGAAGGCCTGACAGCAGCAGGAGCGCCAGCAGCAGAGCAGTGTCACCACCTCAACTCAAGGAGCCCAAGCCGATGCCGGCCAACGATGACGTCGATCCGACCAAAGGACTCTCGCTCGACCCTGACGACTTTCTCGAGCAGGAGCGCAGGCGCGAGAAGGTACTGGCGATGCAGGATCAGATTCGGCCGGGGCGCACCAGCCCGATCGCCGTGCGCTTCGATCAGTTCACGCTGAAGCGGCTCAAGGCGCTCGCCGCGCTGCGCAACACCGGCTATCAGACGCTGCTCAAGGAGTTCGTCGTCGAGCGCTTGTACGAGGAGGAGAAGCGCGCCGGCATCATCGATTGAGCGTCGCGCGCGCCCGGCGCGCCGGCGCATGCATCATCGATCGATCAGCGTGCTGACGACGGCCTCGTAGACGCCGGCGCCGTGGCCGGCCTCGGCGACGCGCACGTTGTCATACGCCGCCGCGGCCTCGGCGATCGACGGGTCTCGCGCCACGGCGTTGGCAACGAGCCAGAAGGCCTGCACGTGCTCGGCGCAGGCCAGATCCTCACGCGAGTCGCCCACGGCAAAGGTCTGCTCGCGCGCGTAGCCGCGCGCGCGGCTGTGAAAGGCCACGGCGGTCGCCTTGGACGCGCTGACCGGCAGCAGGTGATAGCCGCGCACGTGATCGAGCTCGGCCAGCGCCGGCGAGCGGCGGTTGACGACGCCGTTGTCCACCAGGCGCAGGTTGGCGTGGCCGCGCTGCGCGAGCAGCGCGTCGGCCTCCAACGCGTCGACCAGCCCGCGGAACAGATGCGACACCTCGCGCTGCACGTGCCACGGCTCGTGGTACTCCAGGCGCCCGGCATAGTGCTCCAGCAGCATCTGCGGCGCGCCGGACTGTTCAATCTGCTCGGCGATGGTGAGCTCGCCCGGCTGCAGATCGCCGGTCAGCCAGTGCTCTTCGCCGTCCAGAACGACGCAGGCGCCAGCCTCATAAATAAAAGAGGACTGCCCCAGCAGTCGCGCATCCTCATACACCTGTGCACGTCGCCGTCCGGACATCAGCACGACCTCCACGTCCGCGCGCAGGCACGCCTGCATGGCGCGCACTCCGTCCAGCGACACCGCGCCCTCGCCGTCGTGCAGCAGCGACGCTCCGCGCCCGAGCAACGTTCCGTCGAGGTCCACGTAAAGGCAGCGCACCCCGGCGGCGCCCGCGCGCGGTGCACGCGGCGCGCCCGATGCGTCCGCGCCGCTCACGAGCG
The DNA here is from genome assembly GCA_036264175.1 of Solirubrobacteraceae bacterium. GTDB lineage: Bacteria > Actinomycetota > Thermoleophilia > Solirubrobacterales > Solirubrobacteraceae > Palsa-744. The sequence goes on along the minus strand of DATARK010000007.1, from coordinate 46,488 downwards.
GCCCGCCTGAAGGTCGGCAAGGCTGCTCAGCGGCGGGCGCTCGAGCGGCGCGGCATGCGAGCCGCCGTCGGGCATGAGACGCCCTTCGTCCTGCAAGCGCCGCGCGATCGTCGCCAACACCGTCAGCGCCATCTCCGACAGCGCCGCCAGCGGCTGGTGGTGGTTGTGGTGCTCGTCCAGATCGACCTGCGCGATCTGCTCGACGCCGACCGCCTGCCAGGCGTCGATCAGCATGGCGATCTCCACGCCGTAGCCGGTGGCAAATGGCAGCCGCTGCAGCAGCTCGCGGCGCGCGGCCACCTCGCCGGCCAGCGGCTGGCGGATCTGCGCGAGCTCCGGATAGAACAGCTCCAGCGCCGGGCGCGCGGTCAGGTGGTTGACGCGCCCGCCCTGCTCGGCGCCGACGGCGTCGCCGGGAAACGGGCGGCGATAGAAGCCCTTGACGAAGGACACGTCGGGCTCGCACACCAGCGCGCCGATCAGCCCGCAGGCGAAATGCGCCGAGAAGCGCTCGCTGTCGGCGTCGATGAAGCAGATCGCGTCGCTGTCCAGCGCCGACACGGCGCGCCACATCGCGTCGCCCTTGCCCAGCACCGGGCCGAACGACTGAAGCAGCTCGCTCTCCTGCCACACCTCCGCACCGGCCTCCGCGGCGATCTCGGCCGTGGCGTCGGCCGAGGCCGCGTCGACGACCACGATGCGGTCGAGCGCGCCGGCATCGCGCAGCGCCGCCAGCGCGGCCACGATCTCGCCCACCGTCGCGGCGCATTCGCGCGCCGGCAGGCACACCGACACGCTAACGGCTTGGCGCTCGCGCTCCTGCGCGATGCGCTCGGCCGTGTACGCGGCGTGATGCAGCGTTCGCGCTTTCGCGCGCTCGTTGCTGCGATCGTCTGGCGAGCTCGCGTCGGCCGGGGCCATCGCCTCTACTATCGCAACCCATGGCCAAAGACCGCCAGACCGAGCCGTGGAGCGCGCTGCTCGACGACGGGCGCGCCGACGGGCGGCTCGTTCGCGAGGCGCACGAAGAGCCCGGCAAGGCCACGCTCGTGGACGCTCCGCCGGAGCTGCACGCCGACGTGCGCGGCGCGCTGGCGCGCCTGGGCGTGGCGCAGCTCTACTCACACCAGGCCCAGGCTGTCTACGCCGCCGCCGAGCGACCGACCATCGTCACCACGGGCACGGCGTCGGGAAAGTCCATGTGCTTCAACCTGCCCACGCTGCACATTCTCTGCCAGCAGGCGCGCGCGCGAGCGCTGTATCTGTACCCGACCAAGGCGCTCGCGCAGGATCAGGCGCGCGCGCTGGCGAGCTTCGGCCTGTCAAAACGCGTGCGCCCGGCCATCTATGACGGCGACACGCCGCGCGAGGCGCGCGCGGAGATCCGCAAGAACGCCAACGTGGTGCTGACCAATCCGGACATGCTGCACGTCGGCATCCTGCCCAACCACGGCGCCTGGCACGACCTGTTCGCAAACCTCGCCGTGGTGGTGATCGACGAGGCGCACGTCTACCGCGGCGTGTTCGGCTCGCACGTCGCCAACGTGCTGCGCCGCCTGCGCCGCATCGCCGCGGCCTACGGCACCGAACCGCGCTTCCTGCTGACCTCGGCGACCATCGCCAACCCCGTCGAGCTGGCACAGCGCCTGACCGGCCTGGAGGACTTCGCGCTGATCGACAACGACGGCTCGCCGGCGCCGGCGCGGCGCATCGCCGTGTGGAACCCGCCATTGACCGACGAGGCTGCCGGCGCGCGCCGTTCGGCACTCGGCGAGGCCGCCGAGCTGCTCGCGCGGCTGGTGCGCGAGGGCACGCGCACGATCTGCTTCATCAAGTCGCGCAAGGCCGTCGAGCTGCTCAGCCGGCTGGTCAAAGACGACCTCGCGCAGACCGACGCCGAGCTGGCCGAGCTGGTGGTGCCCTACCGCGCCGGCTACACCTCCCAGCAGCGCCGCGAGCTGGAGGGCAAGCTGATGCGCGGCGAGCTGCGCGCCGTCATCACCACCGACGCGCTGGAGCTGGGCATCGACATCGGCATGCTCGACGCCGCCGTCGTGGTCACCTTTCCCGGCACCGTCGCCTCGCTGCGTCAGATGTGGGGACGCGCCGGGCGCTCCAGCGTCGAGCGGCGCGGGCGCGGGCTGGCCGTGTACGTGGCCGGCGAGGATGCGCTGGACCAGTTCTTCTGCCGCCACCCCGAAGAGTTCCTGCAGCGTCCCGTCGAGGCGGCGATTCTCGACCACGAGAGCCCGCTGATCTACCGCCAGCACCTGCTCTGCTCCGCGCACGAGGGGCCGTTGTCGCACGACGACGCCGAGTTTCTCGGACCGCGCTGGCAGGCCCACGCGGAGATCCTGCATAGCGCCGGAGAGCTACGCCGCCGCCCCCGCGAGGATGCCGGCGCCGGCTCCTACGTCCCCCGCCGCCACGGCTCCTATCCCGCCGGCGACGTGTCGCTGCGCTCGGCCTCACCCGACCGCTTCGACATCGTCGACGTGTCCTCGGGCGAGCTGCTCGGCGCGACCGAGGCGGCGCGCGCGCACTCGACGGTGCACGAGGGCGCCGTGTACCTGCACCTGGGCAAGACCTACGAGGTGCACGAGCTCGACCTCGAGCGCCGGCGCGCGCTGGTGTCGCCGTTCTCCGGCGACTGGTACACGCAGCCCAAGCGCGCCACCGACACCGACATCGTGCGCCTGCTCGACCGCCGCCAAGCGCTCGGCGTGACGCTGTCATTCGGCGAGGTCAGCGTCACCGACACGGTGCTCGCCTATCAGCGCAAGGGCGTCTCCGACCACTCCTTTCGCGAGCTCGTGGCGCTCGACCTGCCGCCCGTCAGCTTCCCCACGCAGGCGCTGTGGTTCGAGCTGGACGCCCAGCAGATCGAAGACGACATTCCGCTGGAGGTGCTGCTCGGCGCGCTGCACGCCACCGAGCACTGCCAGATCGCCGTGCTGCCGCTGATCGCCATGTGCGATCGCTGGGACATCGGTGGGCTGTCGACCAACTACCACCCGCAGACCGGCACGCCGACGATCTTCATCTACGACGGCCATCCCGGCGGCATCGGCATCGCGCGCACGGCCTTCGAACGCTTCGACGAGCTGTGCCGCGACGCGCATGCGCTGATCGCCGAGTGCCCGTGCGCGAGCGGCTGTCCGTCGTGCGTGCAGTCGCCCAAGTGCGGCAACCTCAACGAGCCGCTGCACAAGGCCGGCGCGCGCGTGCTGCTGGAGCGCATGCTCGCGGCCGCGGCCAGCGATGCACCGACCGGTGACGGTGCGATCGGCGCCTCGCGCGCCGGCGAGCGCCGCTCCGAACGTGACGCCTCGCTGTTGAAGGCATAAGCCAATGCCTCGCCTGTCTGCCAACGCGGCGTTCGCCGCGCTAATCGCCTGCATCGTGCTGGCCGTCGGCGCCGGCGCGGCGCACGCGCCGCCCAACCCCGCGCCGCCCACCGAAGGCCCGACCGGTCGCCTGGCGCTCACGCGCTGGACGCTCGCGCGCGACCCGCAGGACCGCGGCCTGGCGCGCGGCTGGCAGCGAGGCGGCTTCTCCGGGCGCTCGGTCAGCGTGCCCAACGACGTCGACCCGATCCACGTCAAAGGGCGCGCCGGTCAGCGCAACTACGAAGGCTCGGTCGCGTGGTATCGCACGAGCTTCGAAGCGCAGGCCGCCGGTCGCTACGCGTTCAGCTTCGCCTCGGCCAACTTCAAGGCCAGCGCGTACGTGGACGGGCGCGACATCGTCACTCATCGCGGCTCCTATCTGCCCTTCGAAGGCCGCGCCACGCTCACGCCGGGCACGCATACGCTGGTCGTGCGCATCGACTGGCGCAACCCCGGCGCGCAGAGCAAACAGGGCTTTCACCGCACGTGGTTCAACTGGGGCGGGCTCAACGGCCCCGTCAGCGTGCGCCCGATCGGCCAGTCAGAGCTGCTCGAACCGACCATCCAGACGACGCTGCAACCGGGCAGCGGCGGACCCGCGCAGACCAGCGTGCGCGTCGGCGTGCGTGTGCGCAACAACGGCCCCGAACGCCAGCTGGCGCCGCAGGGCACGCTGACCAACGGCGCGCAGACCATCACGCTGCAGTTCGCTGCGCAGACCGTCGCGCAGGGACAGACGGCAGATTTCGCCGTGCGCGTGCCGGTCGCCGGCGCGGCGCTGTGGTCGCCCAGCCACCCCAACCTGTACACGCTGTCGCTGTCGGTCGGCCAGGAGAGCAGCTACGCCGCGCGCGTGGGCCTGCGCCAGCTCACCTGGAACGAAGGCCACATGATGCTCAACGGCCATCAGCTCAAGTTGCACGGCGCGTCCATCCAAACCGACGCCAAAGGCCACGGCGACGCGCTGACGCCGGGCGACGAGGACACACTCGTGTCCGAGCTCAAGGCGATCGGCGCCAACGCCGTGCGCTCGCAGCACCCGCTGGAAGCGGCCATGCTCGAACGCCTCGACGCCGCCGGCATTCTCGTCTGGCAGGGCGTCGGGCCGGTCGAAGGCGCCAGCCAGTGGTACTCGAGCACGCCCACGCTGGAGCGCGAAGCCGAGCAGCAGGCGCGCACCGCGGTGATCGCCGCGCAGCTGCACCCCTCGATCATCACCTGGAACCTCGTCGACGAGGTCGCGCACAACGGCCGCGACGCCGCCGAGGTCGACTACGTGCAGAACCTCACCGACTGGCTGCATCAGAACGACCCCACGCGCATGGTCGCCGTGGACGTGTGGGGCGATCACCCGCCGACGCGGGCCGGCAGGCTCTATCGCAACGTCGACGCGATCGCCGAGACCGATTACACCGGCTGGTATGACTCGCCGCAGTTCTCAGACGCCGAGCAGCGCGCGGCGATACGCGCGCGTCTGCACGCGCAGGAGCAGACGTTCGCCGGCAAGGTGCTGATCATCAGCGAGTTCGGCGCGGAATCCAACACGCTCAATCCCGGCGGCTCGCCCGGCAGCTACTCCTTCCAGTCGGCGCTGCTCGCGCGACACATCGCCGCGTACACCGCCGACGCCAAGCTCAGCGGCATGCTCGTGTGGGACCTGCGCGACTACCCGCTGGTGCCTTCATTCGAGGGCGGCTCGATCCATTACAAGCTGCCCTCGCTCCGCCTGATCGAAGGCATCAACCAGAAGGGCCTTTACACCTACGGCGCCGGCGCCAAGCCGGCCGCGGGCCTCGTCGCGCGGCTGTTCAAGGCGCTGCCAAAGGGCTAACGCGACGCGCCGGCGCCGACGGGGCGCTCGAGCTCCAGCGCGTCGATCAGCAGCTCATCGCCGGCCGGCCGGCGGATCTGCAGCTGCGCGCCATCCAGCGCCGTGCCTCCGGTCACCAGCTGAAAGGCCAGACGCAGCAGTTCGGCGTCGACCTCGCGCAGGCGCCCGACGCTCACCTCGACCTTGCGCACGGCGCGGCCCTCGGCATGGCTGGAAGCCACGTCGGCCAGCGACTGCGCGATCGACAGCTCCTGCAACGGACGGCGTCCGCCGGACGGTCCTGCGCTTGCCTTCGATTCCGTCTGGCGCATCTGCACCACCTCTCCGAACGCCGTGATGGCTGGCTGTTACCCACCGCGAGGGCCCTCTAACGCCCGATCTCAGAGGTTCTACAAGCGCCGAGGCGCGCAGGGCGAGACGAGCAGACGCTAGTGCGCGACGAGCACGTAAACGCGCGCCTGACCGACGGAGGTGGGCGCGGAGAACGACGCAACCTCGTAGTCGACGCCGTGCACGCTCAGCGCACCGGAGCTCGGCAGCTTGGCCGGCGAGGAGTGCGTGCTGCCGGCGAGCAGGTGTGATCCTTTTCGCACGTACACGAGCGCGTGCGTCATCGTGCGCACGAGTCTGACGTACGGCGCGAAGGCCGACGGGTTGAGCTGGAAGCGGCGCGAGATGTGCTGCGCGACGACGCCCATCTCGGCGGTCTTGATCTCGATGCAGCTCCTGCTCGCCAGCGAACGCGCGAGCGGCAGCAGCAGCGATACGCGCAGGCGACCGCTCGGATAGGCGGCGGCGTTGAACGAGTAGGCCTCATAGCTCGTGCCGTGGTAGTCCACTGGGCCGTGGTTGGGCACGTCGGCCGGACCGGGCGTGAGCAGGCCTTCGATCGGCACATTGGCCGAGCCGGTGCGCAGGATCAGCGGAGCGCCGATGAAGCGCGTGACCAGCTTGACGTAGCCGAGGTCGTCCTGCACGCTGAACACGAAGTGCCCAACTTCCTTGCCGTGAAGGCGCAGGCGTCCTGTGATCGGCGCGAGGATGTACGGGCCGCCTTCGTCGTCGAGCAGTTCCGAGCCGCGGCTGACGCGCAGGCGCACGATGTGCGTGTGCGAGTAGACCAGCGTGTGCACGGCGGCGGCGATGGCCGCGTGTTCGCCGCTGGCCATCGCGTTGAGCAGCGGCGCGTTGGTTTCGATCTGGCGTTTGTCGGAGTCCGTCTCCGAGCTGTGAACCTCCGAGGCGTAGATGCGCTCGGCGACCGAGCCGGCGGCGTTCGCCAGCACCTCCGCGCCGGCGGCGCCGCAGGCGGCCGGCGTGGTCGGCGCGGCGGGCGTGGGCGCGGGCGTCGTCGGCGTCGTGGCGACGCGCGTCGGCGCGATGGGTGCGCTCGGCGCGGATGGCGCGGTCGCAGCCGACGTCGCGCTGGGCAGCGCCGCCAGCGCGAGCAGCGCTGCGGCGGCGAGCGTGGCAGGCGCGAGCCGTGCGGTCATCGATTGCCGCGCGCGATCTTGCGCAGGTCGATGGTCTTGTCATACAGCTTGGCGTCGACGCCGTGCTCCAGCGCGACCTCGCGCAGCGGGCGGCCCGAGGCGGTGGCCTGTTTGACGATCTCGGTTCCCTTGTCGTAGCCGATGGCGCCGTTGAGCGCGGTGGCGACGGCCAGCGTGGCGCCGGCGGAGGCCGCTGCGCCGGCCTTGTTGGCCTGGATGCCGTCGACGCACTTCTCGGCGAACACGCGCGAGGTCGAGGACAGCAGCGTCAGCGATTCGAGCAGGTTGCGCGCGATCAGCGGGATGCGCACGTTGAGCTCGAACTGCCCCTGCATGCCGCCGATGGTGATGGCGGTGTCGTTGCCGATGACCTGCGCGCTGACCTGCAGCACGACCTCGGGAACGACCGGGTTGACCTTGCCGGGCATGATCGAGGAGCCCTTCTGAAGCTCCGGCAACAGCAGCTCGCCGATGCCGGCGCGCGGGCCGGAGCCCATCAGCGCAAGATCGCCTGCGATCTTGGTCAGCGAGACGGCGATGACCTTGAGCGCGCCGGACAGCTCGACGAGCGCGTCGCGGCTGGCCTGCGCCTCGAACGGATCGAGCGGCGCCGCGATCTGCTTGAGGCCGGACTGCTTCTTCAAGCGCGCGCGAACCTTCTCGGCGAAGCGCGCGTGCGTGTTCAGGCCGGTTCCGGTGGCGGTGCCGCCGAGCGGAATCTGGCCGACATGGACGAGCGCCGACTGCACGCGCTGTGTGCCGAGCGCGACCTGCGCGGCGTAGCCGCCGAACTCCTGGCCGAGCGTGACGGGCACGGCGTCCATCAGGTGCGTGCGGCCGGACTTGACGACGTTCTGAAAGCTTTTGGCCTTGCGCGCGAAGGAGCGTTCGAGCTGCTTGAGCGCCGGCAGCAGCTCGTTCTGCGCGACGTCCAGCGCGGCCAGGTGCACGGCCGAGGGGAACACGTCGTTTGAGGACTGGCCCATGTTGACGTGGTCGTTGGCGTGCGTGCCCTCGCCGGCGAGCTTGGCGATGACCTCGTTTGCGTTGGTGTTGGTCGAGGTGCCAGAGCCCGTCTGGAAGACGTCGATCGGAAACTGCGAGTCGTGCTTTCCGGCGGCGATCTCGTTGGCGGCTTTCTCAATGCGCGCGGCGCTGCGTTTGGACAGCAGCCCGAGCTCGCCGTTGGCGGCCGCGGCGGCGCCCTTCAGGCGCGCCAGCCAGTGCACGACCGGCAGCGGCACGGTCTCGCCGGAGATCGGAAAGTTCTCGACGGCCTTGGCGGTCTCTCCGCCCCACAGCTGCTTGTCCGGCATGCGTTTGGTCTCCTTTTTGCTGTCGTGCGAGCCCTGACCCTACCCGCAGAACGCCGAAAGCTCGCGCGCCAGGCCGACGGGATCGTCGTAGGCGAGCAGGAAGCCGGCGCTCTCGAGTACGCGCAGCTGGCCGTTGGGCAGCAGCGCCAAGGCCTGTTCAGCGATGGCCAGCGGATACATGAGGTCGCGGTCGGCCCACAGCAGCAGCACGGGCATGTCCAGGCGCGGATACAGGTCGAGCAGGTGCGCCTGCGCGCCGCGCGGCCACGCGCCGGCAGCTCTGGCCCAGGAGCGCGCGAGGTTGGAGTTGCCAGGCACGTCGGCGAAGGCGTGGCGCAGCAGGTCGGCGGCCTCGGGGTTGCCGCGCGCGGACATGCGCAGGCCGCGCGCGGGCGTGAACACGGCGCGCGCGCCGTGCGACAGCAGCCGGTCCAGGCCGGGCACGGCGGCGGCGCGCGTGGTCATGCGCCAGGCGGCGCGCATGCCCGAGCGCTCGGGGCGCGCGTGCATGCGGTTGTTCATCAGCACGAGCCGCGCCGGGCGCACGCTGCCGGTGCGCACGGCGTGCAGCAGGATCTCGGCGCCGGCGTCGTGGCCGGCGAGCAGCGGTCGCGGGCCGAGCACCTCGCGCGAGAAGCCGCCGAGCACCTCGGCGAACCAATCGAGCGTGTAGGGGTGGCGCGGGTGATCCTCGGAATCGCCGTGCAGCGGCAGGTCGGGCAGCACGACGCGGAAGCGGTCAGCCAGCGAGTCGACGGCGGGCTCCCACTCCTTGTGCGAGAGCAGGCCGGAGTGCAGCAGCGCCAGCGGCGGCCCGGCGCCGATCTCGCGATAGGCCACGCGCGTCCCGTCGGGGTGGTGATAGAGGCGCAGGCGCATGAGCGCTCATCGTAGGATCGCAGCGATCTGCACGATGACCGCATACGTTCGCCGCGCGGCGGCGGCGCTTGCTCTCGGCGCCTGCGCTGTGTGCCTGTTCGGCTGCGGGCAGGCGAGCCCTGGGACGATCTCGCTTGCGGCGCCTTCGCCGCGCGCGCGGGCGGACGCCGGGCACTCGCGTGTGATCGTGGTGATGCTGGAGAACGCGGAGTACGGCGAAGTGATCGGCAGCTCGTCGGCGCCGTATGTGACTGCACTGGCGCGCCGCTACGGGCTGATGACACAGAGCTATGCGATTGGCCATCCGTCGCTGCCCAACTACCTGGCGCTGACGAGCGGCTCGACGCAGGGCATCGGCTCCGACTGCACGGACTGCGTGGTATCGGCGCGCAACATCGTCGACCAGCTGGAAGCGGCTGGCATCTCCTGGGGCGCGTATCTGGAGGGCGTGCCATCGCGCTGCTTCACAGGCGCGCAGTCAGGCGGCTACGCAAAGAAGCACAACCCGTTCGCCTACTACTCCGACGTCGTGAGCTCGGCGGGGCGCTGCCGCAAGCTCGTGGGCTTCGCGCAGCTGGCGGCGGACGTTCGTGACGCGCGGCTGCCGACGTTCGTGTGGATCTCGCCGAACCTGTGCGACGACGGACACGACTGCGGCGTGTCGGCGGCGGACCGGTTTCTCGCGCGCGACGTTCCAGCGCTGCTCGGCGCGCTGGGCCCGCGCGGCTTTCTGGTGCTGCAGTGGGATGAGGGCTCGAGCGACGCGGCCTGCTGCGGCGTGGCGAGCGGCGGCCACATCGCGACGATCGTCGCCGGTCCGCAGGTCCGGCCGGGGGCGCGCTCGGCGCAGCCGCTCGACCAGTACGGCGTGCTTGGCAGCATCGAGCAGGCGCTGGGGCTGCCGGCGCTGGGCGACGCGCGCGACGCGCCCAGTGGACGGCTGACGCCTCTGTTCACACAGGCGCCTCGCGTGCGCTGAGGCGGCGCACGCCATGACGCCGTGCCGCGTGGCAGGGGCGCACCTAGAATGGGCCGGCCGTGACGCCGCCGCCCGAACAGCCAGAACAGCCTGCGGACTCGGTGCGTGCGCCGCGCGCGAGCGCGCTGGTGCCCGCGCGCGAGGTGGATGCGCGCCAGGAGCTGCCGGCGCTGGAGCAGCAGGTGCTGGCGCGCTGGCGCGAGCGCGACGTGTTTGCGCGCTCGCTGAGCATGCGCGCGAATGCGCCGCGCTGGAACTTCTACGAGGGTCCGCCGACGGCCAACGGACCGCCGGGCGCGCACCACGTGCTGTCGCGCGTGTTCAAGGACATCTATCCGCGCTTTCAGACGATGCGCGGCTACCGCGTGGAGCGCAAGGGCGGCTGGGACTGCCACGGCCTGCCGGTGGAGATCGCGGTCGAAACGGACTTGGGCATCAAATCGAAGGCGGAAGTCGAGGAGTACGGCATCGGCGCGTTCAACGAGCGCTGTCGCGAGTCGGTGTTCACGTTTCTGGAGGAGTGGAATCGCCTGACCGAGCGGATCGGCTTCTGGCTGGACCTCGACGACGCCTACCGCACGCTGGATGAGACCTACATCGAGTCGGTGTGGTGGGCGCTGTCGCAGATTCACCGGCGCGAGCTGCTGTACGAGGGGCACAAGGTCAGCCCCTACTGCCCGCGCTGTGAGACGACGCTCTCCTCGCACGAGGTGGCGCTGGGCTACCGCGACGTGGTCGACGAGACGGTCTATCTGAAGCTGAAGGCGCAGGACAGCGAGGACCGGCTGCTGGTGTGGACGACGACGCCGTGGACGCTGCCGGGCAACGTGGCCGTGGCGGTCAGCCCGAAGGCGACGTATGCACGGGCGGCTTTGGATGATGATCACTTCGTGCTCGTGTCGGATCGTGTGGAGCCGGTGCTGGGCGAGCGCGCGCAGGTCGTGGAGCGCTTCTCAGGCGAGGAGCTGGTGGCGCGCTACGGCGGCTATGAGGGTCCGATCTTCGCGGCGTCAGACCGCGAGCCGGGCGTGCTGCCGATTCTGGCTGACGCGTTCGTGACGACGGAGGAAGGCACGGGCATCGTGCACCTGGCGCCGGCGTTCGGCGAGGACGACTACCGCGTGGCGGCGGCGGCGGGCATCTTTCGCGGCGACGATCCGCGCACGCTGTACAACCCGGTCAAGCCGGACGGCACATACGACGATCGCCCGCGCAGCCGCGCCGGTGAGCCCTACAGCGGCCGCTTCGTCAAAGACGCGACGCTGACGCGCGAGCTGATCGAGGACCTGGACGCGCGCGGGCTATTGCTGCGCACGCAGGACTACGAGCACTCCTACCCGCACTGCTGGCGCTGCGGCACGCCGCTTCTGTACTACGCCAAACCGTCGTGGTACATAGCCACGACGAAGCTGCGCCAGGAGCTGCTGGACGCCAACGAGACGGTCAACTGGTATCCGCCGCGGGTCAAGCACGGGCGCTTCGGCGACTGGCTGGGCAACAACGTCGACTGGGCGCTGTCGCGCGAGCGCTACTGGGGCACGCCGCTGCCGGTGTGGCGCTGCGAGGCAGGCCACGTGCACGTGATCGGCTCCTTCGAGGAGCTGGCCGAGCGCTCGGGGCGCGAGCTGGAGGATCACCACAGGCCGTTCGTCGACGAGATCGAGTTCGCGTGCCCGCATGAGGACGCAGACGGCGAGCCGGACTGCGGACAGCCGATGCGCCGCGTGCCGGAGGTGATCGACGTGTGGTTCGACTCGGGCGCGATGCCGTTCGCACAGCACCACTTTCCGTTCGAGCGCGCGCAGGAGTTCGGCGAGGACTACCCGGCGGACTTCATCTGCGAGGCACAGGATCAAACGCGCGGCTGGTTCTACTCGCTGCTTGCCGTGGCCACATTGCTGGGCGAGTCGCCGCCCTACCGAAACGTGGTCTGCCTCGGGCTGATTCTCGACGAGGACGGGCAGAAGATGTCCAAGTCCAAAGGCAATGCGGTGGAGCCGTGGCACGTGCTGGACACCTACGGCGCGGACGCGTTTCGCTGGTACTTCTTCACGTCCAAGCAGCCGTGGGACGGCTATCGCTTCTCGGCCGAGACGATCGGCGAGGGCGTGCGGCTGTTCCTGAAGCAGTTGTGGAGCACGTACTTCTTCTACGCGCTGTACGCGCGGGTCAGCGCCGACGAGCTCGCGGCGCCGGGCGCCGAGCAGGCCGCTCCGCACGACGAGCTCGACCGCTGGGTGCTGTCGCGCAGCGCGGGCACGGCCGACTTCGTGGCCGAGCGCCTGGACGCCTATGACGCAACTACAGCCGGCCGGGCGATCGCGGATCTCGTTGAGGACATTTCAAACTGGTACGTGCGCCGCTCGCGCCGGCGCTTCTGGGACGGCGATGCGGCGGCCTTCGCGACGCTGCGCACGTGCCTGCTGACCGTGAGCAAGCTGCTGGCGCCGTTCTGCCCGTTCATCGCCGACGAGATCTACGACAACCTCGACGGCGAGCTGGAGAGCGTGCACCTGTGCGACTTCCCCACGTCGGCTTCGCTGGCCGAGCAGGCCGGCGGCGCGGCGCGCGACGAGCCGCTGGAGCAGGCGATGGCGCTGGCGCGCGAGACGGTTCGCCTCGGCCTGGGCGCGCGCGGCAAGTCGAAGATCAAGGTGCGCCAGCCGCTGGGCGAGGCGGTGGTCGTGGCGGCCGGACGCGAGCGCGAGGCGATCGAGCAGCTGGCAGACGTGGTGCGCGACGAGCTGAACGTCAAGCGCGTGCGCTTCGTGGCGGCGGCGGAGGAGCTGGGCAGCTACGAGGTCAAGGCCAACTACCGAACGCTGGGGCCGATCTTCGGCAAAGCGATGCCGCTGGCGGCCGACGCGATCGCGGCGCTCGATCCGGCGCGCGTAGCCGCGGCCGTGCGCGGCGAGACCGGCAGCAGCGGCGGCGGCGACGACGGCGGCGGCGGCGGCGCGACGATCGGAATTGCCGTGGACGGACGCGAGCACGTGCTCAGCGCCGACGACGTGATTCTGACGATGCGCGCGCCGGAGGGCTACAGCGTGGAGCGCGAGGGCGCGCACGCGGTTGCGCTGGATCTGACGATCGACGACGGGCTGCGCGAGGAGGGACGCGCGCGGGAGATCGTGCACGCGGTGCAGGCCGCGCGCAAGGCGGCGGGCCTGGAGGTCGAGGACCGCATCGAGCTGCGACTGGACGGCGACGTGCAGCTCACGGGCGCGGCGGAGGCGCACCGCGATTACGTGGCCGGCGAGACGCTGGCGGTCGAGCTGCAGATCGGAGACGGCGCGAGCGGCGCCGCCTCCGATGAGGACTTCTCAGATCAGCTTCAGATCGACGGGCTGGTGCTTGCAATCAGCCTGCGCCGCACCGCAGCCTAGGCCGCAGAGAGGGCGGGCTCCAGCTCCTTCTCGAGCTTCTGCTTGGGGTAGGCGCCGATGACCGTCTTGACCGGCTGTCCGCCCTTGAAGAGGATCATGGTGGGGATCGAGAGCACCTGGAAGGCCGCGGCGGTCTGCTGGTTCTCGTCGGTGTTCAGCTTGACGATGCGCAGGTCGTCGGGTCGCTCGGCGGCGATCTCCTCGAGCACGGGAGCCACGACACGACACGGGCCGCACCACGGAGCCCAGAAGTCGACGAGCACGGGCTTGTCGGACTCGATGACCTCAGCCTGGAAGTTGCTGTCGGTGACTTCGCTCAAAGTGCCTGCCATTGGTTCTCCTCTAAGGTCGCTTTCCTATTACTATACAAAGTAAAGGAGGGTCTGCCGAGGGCGGCTACTGCTTCAGACCCACTGCCTCGAGGGCGTCGGACCAGCTGGAAAATACGCGCACCTCGCGGATTGTTCCGTCGCTGAAGCCGGAGAGCACCAAGCCGAGCCGTTGACTGACCTCGTCCTGGGACTGCTTGATGCGCCCGATCATGTCAACGAGCGCGACAACGCGATCCTGAGCATCTCGAAGGTCGTCGACCTCGTAGCGGAAGTCATCGAAGTTCCCAGAGAAGGCCGCCGCGATCCTGCGCACACCATCATGCCCGCGGTAGGCGGCGTCGTCCACCCAGCGATCGGTGGGGTACCAGACGACATCGGGCGAGAAGAACGACAGTGCAGCATCGATTCCTCCTGCGCCAAAGGCCTGGAAGGCGCCTCGCACGATCTCCACGTTCTCCTGCGACATCGCCGGCGCAGCGTAGTCGAGGACCGTCGTGATCTCCTGCAGGGCGCTCGCAGCTAGTGAACGGTGACGATCCAGCCGCCGTCGCTGCGCACGATCGGCGGGTGGATGTGCGTGAGCGTCGTGAACAGGTGCGGCGACACGTAGACCTCGATGAAGGCCGCCACGATGAGGATCGGCAAGGCGATGGCGAGGGTCACGACGGTGGCCGCGAGCAGCTGCTCCCACTCGCCGCGGCGGCTGGCGATGATCCAGGCGGCGAGCGGTAGAAACAGCGCGATCAGCTCGGGGATGGCGTGCGGCAGCACGCCCAGCAGCAGAACGCCGGGCGAGACGCGCAGGAAGGCTGAGACGCCGCCGAGCGTGTGCCCGAGCAGGTAGGCCTGCGCGCTCAACGAGAAGGTCGTAGCGGCGGCGACGAAGGCGATGGCGATGCGCCCGCCGTGTTCGTGCACCCAGCGCGACACGCCCGAGCGGCCCTCGACCTGCAGCGGCAGCGAGCTGCCGGCGATGAAGCCTGCCACGCAGGCCATCGCGTGCAGCGCGAGCACAAGGCAGTTGCGCGCGAGCACCTCGACGACGTCTGAGAGGTCGCCGACGGCAAACGGCGGGCGCAGGCGGATGATCTCCTGCGAGCCGTGGTCCAGCGAGGCGATGATCCACACCGCCAGCAGCAGCCCGCCGGCCGCCAGCGCCGAGCCGGCGAACCAGCGCGCGAGCACCGGCGCGGGCGCGTCCTGCCACGTGCGCAGCGTCTCGCGCGTATGGCGCACGCCATGCGTGAACGCGTATGCCGAGGCATCCATCTCCCTGTGCATCGGCGGCTGCGAGCGCAAGCTGAAGCGCCGGCAGGCAGTCGCTGTTGAGGCGCGCTCAGGCCGCCGTCATCGGAAGCGCAGCCGCGGCACCAGCCACATCGCCTCTGCGGCTATGCGCCAGGACATCTTGCTCTGCCCGACCTGGCGATCGCGAAAGACGATCGGCACCTCGACGACATCGAATCCGGCGCGCACGGCGCGGTAGGTGAGCTCCACCTGGAAGGCGTAGCCCTGCGAGCGCACGCCGTCGAAGTGGATCGCTTCGAGCACCTCGCGGCGAAAGCACTTGAAGCCGCCGGTCAGGTCGCGCACTTGCAGCCCGAGCACCCAGCGTGAGTACGTCGAGCCGCCCTCGCTGATGAAGCGGCGCAGCCAGCCCCAGTCGCTGACGCCGCCGCCGGGCACGTAGCGCGAGCCGAGCGCCAGGTCGGCGCTGCCGGGCACGTCGCGATCGACGGCCGCGAGCAGGCGCGCGAGGTCGGCGGGGTCGTGGGAGAAGTCCGAGTCCATCTCCATCACATAGCCAGCGCCGCGCTCGAGCGCGTGGCGAAAGCCGGCCAGGTAGGCCGGGCCGATGCCGTTCTTCTCGCTGCGATGAAGCACGTGCATCCAGCTGTGCTCGGCGGCCAGGCGGTCGGCTATCTCGCCGGTGCCGTCGGGCGACCCGTCGTCGACCACGAGCACGTTGAAGCCGGCGCCGTCCGAAGCCGGAGAAACGGCGCGCGCGAGCACCTCGCCGGCGGCGGCGACGATCGCCTGCACATTCTCGGCCTCGTTGTACGTCGGCAATATCAGCCACGGCTCGCCGGACATGAGTCGGCGTACCCTAACGGGCGTGTCGACGCCGGAGCTCTCGAACGCCGCGATCGCCGACGCGCTGGAAGAGCTCGGCGACCTGTACGAGCTGGATGGCGCGATCGTGCATCGCGTGCTGGCCTATCGCACGGCCGCGCGCAGCGTGCGCGATGCCTCGCTGTCGGTCGCCGCGCTGGCGCGCGAAGGTCGCGCCAGCGAGCTGCCGGGGATCGGCGCGACGCTGCAGGAGAAGATTCTGGCGCTGGTGCAGACCGGCGCGATTCCGGCGGCCGAGCGGCTGCGCGCGCAGTTTCCGGCCGGTCTTGTCGCGGTCACACGCCTGCCAGGCCTGGGCGCCAAGCGCGCGCGGCTGCTGCACTCCGAGCTCGGCGTGGACTCATTGGAGAAGTTGCGCGAGGCAGCGACGGCGCAGCGAATACGCACGGTGCGCGGCCTCGGGCCGAAACTCGAGGAACGCGTGCTGGCGGCGCTCGCCGAAGGCGCCGGCGAGCGCACGCAGCCGCGCGTGCTGCTGCCACGCGCGCTGGAGATCGGCGAGAGCCTCGCCGCCGGACTGGCCGACCTCGGCGGCTCCGAAACGCAGGTGCAGGTCGCCGGCTCGGCGCGCAGGCGGGCCGACAGCGTCAAGGACATCGACCTGATCGCCGTGACGACGCGTCCGACAACGCTGGCCAAGAGCCTGGTCAAGCTGGAGGAGATCGAGAGCGTCGGCTCAGCCGGCAAGGCGGGCGCGCGGGCGCGCACGCACTCCGGCGTGAACGTCGACCTGCGCATCGCCAAGCCGGCGCAGCTGGGCAACCTGCTGCAGCACTTCACCGGCTCCGGGCGCCACAACGCGGCGCTTCGCGAGGCGGTCGTGCGACGGGGACTGCACGTGTCCGAGTACGGGCTGCTGGACGACGCGATCGGACGCACGCGCACGTGCACGAGCGAGGCCGAGCTGTACGAGCTGCTCGGCCTGGCCTACATCGAGCCGGAGCTGCGTGAGAACCGCGGCGAGCTGGACGCCGCGCGCCTGGACGGCGGCGCGGGGTTGCCGCAGCTGATCGAGCTGGCGGACATGCGCGGCGACCTGCACAGCCACACGGTCGCCTCCGACGGCCACAACACGATCGAGGAGATGGGCGAAGCCGCGCGCGAGCGCGGCTATGAGTACCTGGCGATCACCGACCACTCGGCGTCGCACGGCTTTGGCAACGACGTCTCGCCCGAACAGCTGCGCCGCCAGATCGAGCTCGTGCACGAGGCCAACGAACGCGTCGAAGGAATCGAGCTGCTGGCCGGCAGCGAGGTCAACATCCTGCCCGACGGCGCGCTGGACTACGAGGACGAGCTGCTGGGCCGCCTGGACTGGGTGATCGCAAGCGCGCACACGTCGTTCGGCATGTCCGAGCAGGCGATGACCGAGCGAATGATCGCGGCGATGGAGCATCCGCTGGTCGACGCCGTCGGCCACCCCACCGGACGGCTGATCGAGCGCCGCGCGCCCTACGCGATCGACCTCGACGCGGTGTTCGCGGCGGCGGCGCGCACGGGCACGATGCTGGAGATCAACGCCAACCCCGACCGCCGCGACCTGTCAGACGTCAACGCGCGCGCCGCCGCGCGCGCGGGCGTGACGCTGCTGATCGACTCCGACGCGCACCGCATACGCACGCTTGCGAACATGCGATGGGGCGTTGACACGGCGCGGCGGGCGTGGCTGACGCGCGAGCAGGTCGCCAACACGCGCGGCTGGGCTGAGCTGCAGGCGCTACGCAAGCAGTCGCGGATCTAGAGCCCCGGCCCTGATCTGTTAACGGTTCCGTATACGGGGACCAACCACATCCCGGAGACCTCGTATCGTGTGGCGCCGTGAGTTCACAGAGTAAGGACGCCGCCCGCATCGCGGAGGTCGCGAAGCAGGCGTCAGAGATCGCAGCGGTGGTACCCGAGCACCTACAGGAGGCCGCCTTCAATCGCGCCTTTGACGAGCTCAGCGGGGGCAAGTCATCCGTGGGCGCGCCTAAGAGTTCAAAAGCCACAAAGGGACGATCAGGCCGCGCGCCCGAGAACCGCGACGGGGATGTCGACCCGGTGGCGGTACTCGTGGCATCACTGAGCCGAACTGACCATCCGGAGATCACGGATGTGGCGCGCTCCCTTGATCGTGCTCTCCATCTCCTGCGCGTCGCAAATCGCGATTTCGGGATCGACGGACTTGGCGCCTCACAAATCGCCAAGGTACTGAATGACAAGTTCAGACAGCCGATTAAACCTCAAACCCTGGGCGAAGCGCTCAACGGTGCCGGTCGTTTCGTCGACAGAATCCCGCAGCCGGACGGAAGTGTGATCTTCCGTTTGATGGACCCTGGCGAGAAACACCTGGACGCTCTCGCCGCGTCCCATGAGCAACCCGGGGCGACGCGCCAACGTAAGGGCAAACAGGAGCAGCGGTCGCCGAAAAAGGCGGCACGGCAGGTAGCTAAAAGGCCTGCGCGACGCCCGTCAAAAAACCCGTCCGTAGCCCCAAAGAGCGAGCCATCGAGTCGCAAGAGGCGCGCCGGCCAGGGGCCTAAGTCGTTGGTCGAAGACCTGATTCGCGAAGACTTTTTCACCGAGCCAAAGACGATCGGCGAGATTCAGGGGCGGCTTCGCCACAAGAAGAGTGTGAAGCTGAAGGCGACGGACCTCTCACCTGCGCTCGTCCGCCTGCTGCGAGAGAACTCGCTAGACCGCGAGCGCAACGACAGCAAGCAATATGAGTACGTCGTCCCCGCTCCTTGAGGCTGCGCTCGGCGGGCTCCCGTCAGCGCTGCGGACTCGACTTCTAAAACGCCACGAAGAACTTAAGCGTGCGTATGCAAATGCGCAGTACGACGTCTGCGGCCTTCGTGCTGGAAAGTTCGCCGAAGTGATGCTCCGCGTCCTGCAGCATGAGCTGACCGGTTCTTACAGTCCGTTCGGCCAGCAGCTACGTCCGATCGATCAGGAGGCTGCTGCACTCGAAAAGCTTCCGAAAAGCGTCGGAGCCGACAGCCTTCGGGTAATTATGCCTCGGGCTTTGTCTTTCCTCTACACGCTGCGGAACAAGCGCGGCATTGGACACGAGGGCGGCGATGTGGACGCCAACGAGATCGATTCCGCCACCTGTGTGCGGACCGCTGATTGGTGCCTTTCGGAGCTCGTCCGCGTCGTGCATGCCATCTCACTGGAGGAGGCCCAAGCGCTTCTCGACGCGATCGCTGAGCGCGAAGTCCCCCACGTATGGTCGATTGCTGGCGTGAAGCGTGTCCTTAATCCGAACCTCACTGCCCGCGAGCAAGTCCTAATTCTGCTCTATTCCGATCCTGAAACCGCCGTGCCTATTGAGGACCTCCTTAAGTGGGTCGAATACAGCCGGATGGATCACTTCCGGACGAAAGTCATCACGCCTCTCCACAAGCAGCGACTCATCGAGTTCGACCGCGAAACAAAGACGGTGTTGCTATCCCCGAGCGGCAGCGACGAAACCGAGAAAAGCGTTTTGCCCAAGATCAAGGTTTGAAGCAGCTAAGCAGGCAGTCGCGGCAGTAGCCTGTCAGCCACGATCCTGTCGATGGCTTCGCGGGTGTAAGGCAACAACACATCTCGCGCGCGCGCCGCGTAGTCGCCACGCGGATCGTCGAGCGCAGTGCTCAGCGCCTTGGACAGGTCGTCGCCGACGAGCCGTGTGTCGAGCTCGCGTGCCAGCGGTAGCGCGGCATAGGGACCCGGCGCGGCAGTGGTCACCAGCTGACAGCCGTCGGCCAGCGCCTCCAGCTGCACGATGCCGTAGTCCTCGCGGCGCGGCGCGCAGACGAACACCCGCGCGCGACGCAAGAGCGCACGAAAGTCCTCTGGGGCCAGCAGACCGACGACGCGCACTCCTGGCTCGCCGCGCTTGAGGCCAGCGATCTCGAGTTGGGTCGGCGTAGCACCGGCAACGACCAGCTCGCGCTCGGACGCCGGGGAACCGGCGGCGCGCAGCTTCCGCCACGCCGCGAGCACGCGATCGAAGCCCTTCTTGCGCGGATTGGCCGCGTAGGTGACAGCTGCGATGTCGCGATCGCCGTCAAGCGGCCCGGAGGCCTCGACGGGCACCGGCAGCACGAGCGCGCGGTCGCCGCGCGCGGCGACGCCTGGCGCCTCGCGCAGGCCGCCGTCGCTCCAAGGCAGCAGCAGCGGCGCGTGGCCCAGCCGGCGGCGCTCCAGCGGGCGCTGCCACAGGCCGTGGCGGCCGGGGCGATTGCCGGCGGCGGCGGCGTCGAAGCGAATGGCGCCCGGCCGGCGCCACAGCAGCGCGGCGGTGGTGCTGGAGTAGATCACCGCGCGCGCGGTCGCGACGTCGCGCGCTGCGGCCGCGCGGGCCGCGCGCGCCCACGCGAGGTCGGTCAGCATCAGCGTCGGCAGAGCGGCCGGCGGCTCGGCACGCGCGATGGCCACCTGCGCGCCGGCGCGGCGCAGCGAGTCGGCCAGCTCGTCGTCGGCGCGGCGTAGACCGGCGGTCGAGCCGAGCGAGACCAGCAGCACGTCGGCGCCGTCGGGCGCTGCCATCTCAGGTGACGGCGCCGTTGGCGCGTTCGGGGCGCAGCGCCTTGAAGCCGGGCGTGCGCTCAAGCGCCATCGGCCGCACCGGCGAGGTGCGGCGCACGTAGAAGAACGCGCCGTCGCGCTCCTCGATCGCCGCCACGGCGGCGTCCTGGCGACGCCAGGCGAGCGCCCAGATGATCGCGAAGCCGGCCGCGATGCCGGGCACCTGTGGCGCGAGGAAGGCCAGGCCGCCGGCGATCAGCGTGAACAGCAGCAGCGGCCACAGGCGGTTTACGAGGATCGCGCTCGGGTGGTTCTCCGGCAGCGCCGTGCTCGATTTGGCGTCGGCGAGCAGACGTGCGATCGGCGGGTTGGTCTCGGCGCGCCGGCCGAGCCGCAGCCCGATCAGCGCAGCGACCACCCACCAGCCGACGGCGATCGGCAGCAGCTTTTCTTCGGAGCCCTCGCTGGCGGAAAGCACGGTGACCAGCGCCAGCGCCGTCGCGGCTCCGGCGCTGAGCATGACGGTGGATCTGAGGAAGTCGACGAACCGCACGCGCGTACTACAGCAGCGCCTCGAGCAGTGCGCGCACGCCCGCAGTGCCGTCAACTGTGAGGTCGGCCTCGCGGGCCAGCTCCGGTGGCGCTTCGTCGGAATCGACGGCGACGCACAGCGTCGACTCCAGCTCGCCGCCTTGCGCTAGTTCGCGCAGTCCGCGAAAGGCGTCCAGATCGGTCGTGTCGTCGCCGACGTACAGCGCCGCCGCCACGGAGCTGCCACGCAGCAGCGTGGCGATACCCAAGCCCTTGTCGAGCGTCACGGGCGGTCGCACCTCGAGCACCTTGCGCCCCCAATGGACGACCAGCCCTTCCTCCTGGGCGAGCCTGGCGATCTGCTGCACGGCCTCCTCCGCGGCCTGCTCGTCTGGCGCGCCGCGCCAGTGAAACGCGGCGATCGCGTCCTTGTCCTCGCCGCGAACGCGCAGGCGCTGGTAGTCGGCCGTGAGCACGCGTGCGGCGAAGGCGCGAACGCGCGCCGACCACGCAGCGAGCTCGGGGTCGACCTCAGGGGTCGTCGAACGCGGGCGCAGCAGCTCGCCGCCGTGGTTGCCGACGTAGGCCAGCGTGCCGATCGCGACGATTTGGCGAGCGATCGCTGCGCGGCGTCCGCTGATGCAGGCGACGACGGCGTAGCGCTTGGCGATCTCGATCAGCAGCGTGCGCGTGGCCTCGGGCACATGAGCGTCGGCGGCGTGGCGCACGATCGGCGCGAGCGTGCCGTCGATGTCGAGCAGGACCGCCCCATGATCAGGGTCGGAGCGGATCGGCTCGAGCGCCTCCACGAGCGTCGCGGCGGGGGACACGATGTCTAGTATGGCGCGCATGGTGCCTGACCGGTTGGCTCGCAAGCGTGCTTGCTGAGGGGCTTTCTGAGAGGTCTGCCGGACGCACCGCGAAGCTGATGGCGATCGGCACGGCGGCCGGCCTGTTCAGCGGCCTGTTCGGCGTTGGCGGAGGCAGCGTGATTGTGCCGTTGCTGGTGCTGTGGCTCGGCTACGACGAGCGCACGGCAACGGCCACCTCGCTGGCGGCGATCGTCTTCATCGCCGCCTTCGCCGCGGCCACGCAGGGGCTTTATGGCAATGTGCACGTGCTCGATGCCGTCGAGGTCGGCCTGCCGGCGGTCGCGGGCGTGCTGCTCGGCACGTGGCTGCAGCAGCGCATCGACAACCGCTCGCTGTCGCTGCTGTTCGCCGCCGTGCTCGTGGCCAGCGCCGTCGAGCTGGTGCTGCGGTGATCGGCGCGATCGCGATCGGCGTGGCCGGCGGAATCGTCGCCGGCATGCTGGGCGTCGGCGGCGGCGTGCTGTTCGTGCCGGGGCTGGTGATCTTCCTCAGCCTTGGCCAGCACCAGGCCGAGGCCACGTCGCTGCTGGCGATCATTCCCGTGGCGATCGTCGGCAGCTACCGCCAGGATCGCTACGGCAACGTGCAGCGCCGCGACGCGTTGCTGCTCGGTCTGCTGTCGCTCGCAGGAGCCGCCGGCGGCGTGGCGCTGGCCAACGCGCTGTCCGGTCGCGTGCTGCGCGACGCCTTCGCCGCACTGATCCTGATCGTCGCCGCGCAGTTCGTGCGCCGCGCGCTCGCTCGCCCCGCCTAGCGGATCGTCTAGACTCAGACGAGCACATGGGACTAGACAATCCCCTGCACATCGCATTTCTCGTAGTGATCCTGCTGTTGATCTTCGGCGCCAAGCGCCTGCCCGAGATCGGCCGCTCGCTGGGAAGTGGCATGCGCGAGTTCAAGCAGACCGTCACCGGCGAGGCCAGCAGCGAGCACACGGCGCTTCCTGCCGCCCAGCCGCAGCCGCCCGCGCAGACCCAGACGGCCGCGGCGCCGGTCGCCCAGCCCGCGCCGGCGCCCGTCGCCCAGCCCGCGCCGCCCGCGGCTGCACCGCCGCCGCCCGCGCCCGCGCAGCCGGTCGAGCACCAGCAGCAGCCTTCCTAAGCCGGCCGCTACGCTTCGAGCCTGGCGCAGGAGCGCAGCGGCATCTCAGCGCTTGTGCAGGATCGGTCCTGAGGCGATCGCCTCGAAGGCCGAGCCCGGCACGGTCTTCAGCTGGTCAAGGTCTTCATCGTTCCAGCGCGGATTCGGCGCGCCGGTGATGTACCACGACGAGCCGCTGTCGGCGACGATCAAGCCGTAGCGCTTGAGCGCGCGCAGGATCACCAGCGCTTGGCCGTGATACGGCGAAAGATCAAAGCTCGCCTTCAGGCGCAGTCGCAGTCCCATCGGCGGCAGCGCGGAATCGCTGCTGCTCGACGCCAGGTGCGTGGCAGGATGGATGTAACCGGCCTGGGTGCGCGAGACGGTCACGCGCAACGCGTGCTCGATGCGCCTGTGGATAGCGTGCCAGCAACGGGAAGATCGGCAGCCCGGCCGCGTCGGCCGAGGTCCAGCCTTCGGGGCGCAGCGCGTTGCTGCGCAGGTTGAACACCGCGCCCGAGCCGGCCTGCCAACCCGCGCCCGAGCGCTGCGCGGAGTACAGCTCATACAGCTTGCAGGCCTGCGTCTGCAGCACGAGCACGTGGCGGTCGCCTTCTTCACCCGCGCCCTCCACCGGCGCGTTGGGCGGCACCGGGTATGGCCCCGGCTCCGATTCGGCGCCGAATTCGGTGAAACGAATCGGCACGCGCGGTTGGTGACCACCGACGACGACGTAGGGAATGCCGTAGCTCGGGTTCGTGCCGAAGTCCGCGTGCAGGTGCAGTTCGGCGCCGATCGAAGCGATGTAGCTGGCCGACAGCGGGTTGACCGGCGCGTGCGAGATGTCGCGGTTGAGAGCGTCGTTGGGCGGCAGAATCGGGCATCCGTACTCGCGCGGACCCGCGGGCGCACGTCGTCGCTGTGCTGCGCTTGCTGCGGCTGGTGCGAGCAAAGCGAGCGACGCCGTTGCTGCGAGTATTTGCGCACCTCGCCTCAGACGGACCGAATGGCGTCCCTTCACTCCAGCAACGGTAGGCGCTCCCGCCGACAAGCCCGTCCGCGGCGTCCCGCTAGAGCCAGCGCTTGACCCCGCCGTGGGACGAGCATGTTCCACTGTGGTGTTCGCTGAAACTGTACGTTCCGTCTTCGCATTCGGCAGTTGCCCCAGCAGGAGGGCCGGTCGAGCTTTCTTCGGGTTTGCAGACCGTGTTGCCAGAGGAGTTAACGTATGTGCCATTCGTGCAGGTCGACGTAGCTTCGCGTTCTCGCGACTGGGCTTCCTGTTCGTGGCGTTCGGACGTGCGTCGTTCTTCGGCTGCCCTCTGTTCCGCGGCGTGTTGTGCAGCCGCGCGTTCTTCGGCTTGGCGTCTGCGTCGTGCAGCCGCTATTTCCTTCGCTTTCGCGGCAGCGCACCAGTGGGCGCTCAGCTGCGCATGGAAGACAACGGTGGTCGACACGGTCGAGCCGACTTCGCCTCGTGCCGTGAGCGCATAGCGGAACGTCTCGTTTGGCCGTCTGCATTCCCACGGCACACGAACGCCATTGCCTTCCTGTTCGGCAGTGAGCCAACGCAAGTGCGTCCGCGTTGCCGGTTCGGTTGCCGTCATGTACGCCGCTTCTGGCGTGCTTATCAGCTCGACCAGGGTGTAGCCAGGATGCTTGTACGACGAGCCGTGGTGGGCGGTGACGGTGCCTCGCAGCGACACTACGGCCTGAGGTTCCCCGCCGTTGCACGCTTCCGATCCAGCGCCGCCGCCGCAGGCAGCCCCGGCTGGCACAACGGCGAGTACGAGGCAAACGCCAGCGGCACCCAAGACTGCTAGCAACCGCTCCCGCATCGACGGGACCGTATCGCGGACGCATCAAATCGTCAAAGTTGGATCAGTTCTGGTGGG
The DNA here is from genome assembly GCA_036264175.1 of Solirubrobacteraceae bacterium. GTDB lineage: Bacteria > Actinomycetota > Thermoleophilia > Solirubrobacterales > Solirubrobacteraceae > Palsa-744. The sequence continues at coordinate 21,875 of DATARK010000007.1, read as the reverse complement.
CAGATCACGCACAGGACCGAGCCCGAGCCAAGCCAAGCTTCTCCCCCGAACGGGCGCCAGCCTCAGCGAGCGTCGCCCGACGGCTCGAGCACGCTCGGGCGCGCCTCCTCGAGCAGGCCGGCGCCGCAGTGCCAGCAGAACGACGCGCCGCGGCTGTGCACGGCGCCGCAGGAGCGGCACTGGCCGTGCACTCCGGCCTCGGCCGATGCGAGCAGGCGCTGGACCTCGGCCAGCTGCGCGTCGGCCTGCTGCAGCTCGGCGGCGCGGCGTGCGAGCACGTCGAGGCGATAGTGGTCGCGCACGGCCATCTCATACGTCAAGCCGCCGAGGTCCCAGGTCAGCTCGGCAACTCGCTCGGCGAGCTCGTAGCGTCGGCGGCGGAGCTCGGCCATCGAGCCGCTGAGCGCGGCGCGCGACGGCAGGCCGCCAACCGGCACGACAACCGCCGTCGGAGGCTCAGCGGCAGCGGCGGGGCCAGCGGCGGGTGAGTGGGTCGAGGAGTGGCCGGCGGTGTCGGAGGCCATGCGCGATCAGCCCGTTTCGATCGGCTGGGCGCCGAGCGAGTTGATTTCTTCCTGGTGCTGTTTGCCGCTGGACTGCGTCAGTTTTTTGATCTTCGCCGGCGCGACTTTGACCGGTTTTGCCGGCGGTGCCTTTTCGGCCTTGGTCTGTTTTGCTTCGGCCTTCGCGGCCGCCGCTTTGGCGGCGGCGCTTTCTTTCTGTTCGGCAGGCGCTTTGGCTGTCGGCGTCGTCGTCGCGGCCGCCGCCGGCGCGGCCGCCAAGCCGGACAGGCCCTTGACTTCGACGACCTGCTTGGCCGGCACCTTCGTGCCGCCCTGACTGGCCCAGTGCCCGATCAGCAGTCCAGCGATCAGGCACAGCACGAGAACCGCCAGCAGCCCGAGCAGGCCGGAGTTGCGTCGCAGCCAGCCGTTGGCGCCGCGACCCTCGCTCAGCGGCACGTATACGGCGGGCCCAACCTGGATCGCCGGTGCGCCGGCCGCGGCTGCGCCTTCGCCCTGCAGCGCGTCCAGGAACGCCAGGCGCACAGGCGAGGCCGGCTGCCCGCAGGACAGGCAGTAGCGCTGGTCGGCGACCAGCGCGGCTCCGCAGTTGGTGCATTTTGCACCACCCTGCTCGGCGGGCACCGGCACGAGGCTCATTTCAGTCCCCCGCCGGCCGCCGCCTGGCTCGGCGGAAGCGCAGTCAGCACGATCTTCGCGCCCGACGCGTCGCCGACCAGCGGGATGTCAAGAGATGTGGCTTCGCCGTGCGCGGGCAGCGAAGCTGCCACCGCGCGACCTGCCGCAACGACCTTCTCGCCGCGAAGCGCCACTGCGAACACCGGCACGCCGCTTTGCGCCTTGCCCGTGTGGTTGGTCAGCAGCGCGCTGATCGTGCCAGAGCCGGACTGGCGTGCGAGCGGGGACGTGGTCGCCGAGAGCGCCGCCGAGGGCGCGTCGGCGTGCGAGCGCTTGCCCGTGCCGACGGCCACTGTCGCGCCTGTCGCCTTGCCGCTCGTCAGCACCTCGTCGTCGACCCACCATGTGCTCGCATGCGCGCGCAGCAGCGTGACGCGCTGCAGCAGCGGTTCGGCGCCCGTCGCGTTCGTGTAGAGCACCTTGCCGCCGGCGGCGGTCGCCTTCACGAGCAAAGGCACTTCGCGCTTGCTGCGCGACGATGTTGACGTGAGCTTGACGGCGAGAGCTGTGCGCCCGGCGCCGCTCAGCAGCGTCACGTTCGACGCACGAACCTCGCGGTCGACCGCGCCGATCTTCAGCGAGCTCGCCGTTTCGCTCGCGCCGGCTTCGCGCCCGATCTTCGCGCTTTCGGACTCGGTGCTCTCGCACGCGGACACGGTCACAGCCAGAGCTCCACAGCCCACCACGACTAGCGCCCGCCTCAGAAGACCGGGCCGCATGACGGCGCCGGGAGCTCGCGGGCGATCATCCGAACGCCCCGCGCACGTAGTCGCGCGTGCGCGTCGCGCGCGGATGGTCGAACACGTCTGATGTGCTGCCGTACTCGACCAAGTCGCCGAGGTACATGAAGGCGACCTTGTCGGCCACGCGGTGCGCCTGCGCAAGGTTGTGCGTGACCACCACCACCGCCAGCTCGCGGCGCAGCTCGCCGATCAGCTTCTCGATCGTCTGAGTGGAGATCGGGTCGAGCGCGCTGCACGGCTCGTCCATCAGCAGCACCTCCGGGCGCGGCGCGATTGCGCGCGCGATGCACAGCCGCTGCTGCTGACCGCCGGACAGCCGCAGCGCCGGGCGATGCAGGTCGTCGCGGACCTCGTCGTACAGGCCGGCGCGCTTGAGCGCGTCGATCACCTGTGGTTCGAGCTCGCGCGTGCGCGGGCGCTTGCGCGACTGTTCGCGCAGCGCGAAGGCGACGTTGTCGAAGATCGACATCGGAAAGGGGTTGGGCTGCTGGAAGACCATCGCCACGCGCGAGCGCAGCGTCGTGTCGGCCATCTCGTGGATGTCCTCCCCGTCGAGCAGCACGCTGCCCGCGCGCGACGCGCTCGGCGTCAGCTCCGTCAGCCTGTTGAGCGTGCGCCGCAGCGTCGTCTTGCAGCAGCCCGAAGGGCCGATCAGCGCGAGCACCTCGCCCTGGTGGATCGACAGCGACACCGACTTGACGGCTTTTTTGGCACCGTAGTCGATGCTCACGTCCTCCAGGCGCAGGCGCTCGGCGCCGGTCGAGGACGCGGCGCGCACGGCCTCGCGCTGCTGCTGGGGCAGCACCGGCACAGGCGGACGGTCGACGACGATCGTGCGCACCGGCGGCACGGCCTGCTCGCCCGGCGCGATGGCCGGCGACGCAGCCTCGGGCGCGGCACTCGCGCCGAAGGCGTGAGGCGCTTTGGCGATGCGCGGCCTGTCCGCTCGTGGATCGTCGCTGTCGCTCATCGTGCCCTCCAACGGGTCAAGCAGCATCTCGTCCAGGCTCATCGAGCACTTTCTCCACTGAAGTTGTCGAACACCTTCCGCATCGAAGTACTGAGAGTAGCGGTGCTGCGGCCGGTTGTAAAGGCGCTCGTTGCGTGGGCGCCGCCGGTGCTCACGCGGGCACTGCCGGTTGTCAGGCGGGCGCTGCCGGCGCTCGTGCGTGGCGCCACCGTCAGACCACCGCCCCCGCGACGGTCATGCCCGTGGTGTCGGCCGACGAACGTCCGATGCGGTCGACGATCAGGTTCAGCACGAGCACGAACACGAGCAGCACGAACGCTGCCGCGTAGGCCTTCTGCGGCGCCGCGCCTTCGCCCGCCGGCGAGTTGCCATAGACGTAGCTGGTCAGCGTCGAGCCGGTGCCGCGCAGCAGTCCGAGCACCGGCACCGAGCCCTGCGAGTCCAGGCGCAGCGTTTCGCCGAGCAGCAGCACGATGATCGCGGTGTCGCCGATGATCCGGCTGATGCCCAGCGTCACACCCGTGGCGATGTTCGAGCGCACGCTCGGCAGCAGCACGCGACGGATCGTCGCGATGCGCGTCTTGCCCAGCGCGAAGGCGGCCTCGCGCATGTGCGCCGGCACCGCCTGCAGGCCGTCGCGCGTGGCCGTGAACAGCGGCGGCAGCGCGATCAGCGACATCATCGCGCCGGCCGCGATGAACGATTTGCCGAACACGCCGCCGCCGGAGGCCTTGAAGGAGAACGGCGCGAAGATGCCCAGCTGGAAGATCGACAGGCCGAACAGCGCGATCACGATGTCCGGCGTGCCGGCGACCATCTCGATGCTCGACTCGACCATGCGCGCCAGCCACGTCGGGCGCCCGTACTCGGCGATCCAGATCGCGCCGCCGACCGCCAGCGGCACGGCCAGCACCACGCCGATCACCGTCAGCAGCGCCGTGCCGATCAGCGGGTCGAGAAAGCCGCCGGTCGAACCCTGCGACGTGCCCAGCGCGGGGCGTTCCACGAGCAGCTTCGGACGCAGGTACTGGATGCCGCGATAGCCCATGTAGATGACGATCGCGCCGGCGATCAGGCACAGCCCGATGCCCGCCGTCCATGCGAACGCGAGCGCCAAGCGGTCGCGCCAGCGCCACGTCAGCGGCGACGAGCGCTTGCCGCGCCCGGTCGGCCGCGGCGGCGCCGGCGGCATCTCCGCCGGCGCGAGCTGCGACATCGTCGAGCTCATCCGCGCACCTGGAACTTGCGCAGGGGCAACTTGATCAGATAGCCCGCAATCGACAGCACGAAGGCGCTGAACAGCAGCAGCAGCGCCCACGCATACAGCGCCGAGCCCAGCGCAGGAGCGCCGATGCCTTCGTGGTAGTCGACGATGCCCGAGGCCAGCGTGCGCAGCGGCTCGAAGAAGAACACCAGCCCGTCCACCGGCTTGGGCGCGAACGCGCGCGAGCCGGAGACCATCGAGATCATGATCGCCTCGCCCAGCGCGCGCGCCGTGGCCAGCACCGCCGCCGCGACGATCGCCGGGCGCGCCGCGCGCAGCGTCACCGCGAGCATCGCGCGCAGCGGGTTGACGCCGAGCGCCACCGCGCCCTCGCGCCAGGAGTTGGGCACCGACACCAGCGCCTCGCAGATCAGCGCCACCATGATCGGCGTGATCATCACCGTGAGAATCACCACCGTCACACCCAGCCCCGCGCCGGTCAGCAGGATCACGTTCTGCACCGACTCCTTCTCAGAGCCCGAGATCACGTGGTTGCCGACGAACGGCACCAGCACCAGAATCCCGATCAGCCCGTAGATCACCGACGGCACCGAAGCCAGCAGGCGGATCACCGGGATCGCGATGCGCCGCAGCCGCGCCGGCGCGAGCTCGACGATGAAGATCGAGGAGCCGATCGCGATCGCCAGCGCCAGCACGACGCTGACCACCGTCGTCAGCAGCGTGCCGTAGACCAGCGGCCAGGCGCGCAGGTGATAGGCCGACGGCGGCGGGTGCTGCGTGGTGTTCTGCATGTCGGCCAGCTGGCGGCCGACGTCGCCGCCCGACCCCAGCCATGACAGGCCGTTGTGCTCGAAGATCGGCCACGCGTGAATGCCGACGAACACGACCATCGCCACGACCAGCGCGCACACCAACAACGACACCGCGCCGAGCGTACGCTCGGCGCGGTTGTCGGGCCAGGGGCTTCTCAGGCGCTCCAGCAACTGCCGCTCAGCTGATCGGCAACCACTGCGTCGAGATGATGCTCTTCGCGGCCTTGGCTTTCTCGATCCAGCCGATGAACGCCGACGCGGCACCCGTCGCCTTGCCTTTGGTCACCTCGTAGAAGCGCGCCGTGCCGGAGTAAGAGCCTCCCTGCACGGTCGACTTGCTGCAGGCGATGCCGTTGAGGCCGACGGCGTTGACCGTGCCTTTGTCGGACTGGTAATTGGATACGAAGCCGATCGAGTTGGGGTCGCTTTCGACCTTCTGGCGCATCAGACCCTCAGACGGTTCTTCGGCGGCGATCGTCGAGACTTTTTTGCCTTCCAGCAGCAGCGTCTGGAAGTTCGTCAGCACGCCCGCCACCGATGTGCGGCTGATCACGTCGATCGTGCCGCTGGCGGTCGCGCCGGGAAGTCCGGTCCACGCACGCGTCTTGCCGGTGAAGATCGAGATCACCTGCGCCTGTGTCAGGTTCGGCACCGGGTTTGACTTGTTCGTGATCACGCAGATGCCGTACTTGGCGATCGGGTAGAAGACCAGGCCGGCCGGGTCTGCGGCGAGCGGGTCGCGCGAGACGTCGCCGATCGTCACACGACCGGCAGCGACGTCGTTGACGCCGATCTGCGCACCGCCCTGCGTGATTTTGAACTTGACTTTTTTCGGAAACGTCTTGACGTACTTCTGCGCGAGCAGCGAGACCAGCGGGTAGGACGCGGTGGCGCCGCTGATCGTGATCGTCGTGACGGCGGAGGCGGCCGCTGGCACCGCGACTCCGAGTACGCCAGCCACCGCGAAGGCGAGGGAGAGACGGCGGATTCGATTCATTTAGCAGGGACTCCGTTTCTGGTCTAAAGGAAGTGGTTGACACGTCGCGGGCGCTGCAACTTGACAGCGCCCAGCGGCGAACATACCATAATCCCGATAGATTCGATCCGGATAACCTGCTTTATGTGGAAGTCTCCGGTCGATACCCGAGAGGTCCCACCTCAAACATCAAATGAACAGATCCGTCAACCCGCCCCCTCCAGAGCCGACGCCCCTCGTCGACGGCTCGCCGCGGCGCACGCGCCTGCCCTCCGCGCGCGCCGGCGCCGTGCTCGCCACCGTCATGCTCGGCGCCGGCATCGCGCTCGGCGCGGCGATCGGCCCGGCGCCCGAAGCGTCGCTGGCCGGAAGCGGCGACGTGGCACAGAAGCTGCCAGCGCTGATCGCCGGCGCGGCCGCGCGCGGCGCCTCGCAGACCCCTGCCGCGGCGCCCGCAGCCACCCCGGCGCCCGCTGAAGTCACGCCGCCGACCACGCCCGCGCCGGTGACTGCGCCGGCGAGCGCCGCTCCGGCACAGGCGACGACGCCCGTTCCCGCCCCCGCCGAAACACCGGCGCCGGCGAGCAAGACGACCAAACCGAGCGGCGCCTCCAACGTGCCGCCGATCACCAGCGTGTGGCTGATCCAGCTGGCCGGCGTGTCGTTTGCCGAAGCGCTGTCCAACGGCACCGCGGCCCCCTCGATCACCGGCGAACTGCTGCCCAAGGGCACATACCTGCCGGCCTGGTCGGCGCTCAGCGCCAGCGGCTTTGCCAACGACGCCGCCCTGGTCGAACACCGCAGCTCGCTCGGCGCCACGCCGCCGCTGTTGCATTCGATCGTCCAACCTCCCTGCCCAGAAGCCTCCACCGCCACGTGCGGCGCCGGCACGCCCGGCGGGCTGGCGGCGGCCGACGCGTTTCTCAAGGCGACGCTCGCGACCATCACGCAGACGACGACCTATTCAGAACACGGGCTCGTCGTCGTCACCTTCGCCACCGTCGCCGACCCGGCCGGCGCCGAACTGCCACCCGGCGCATCGCCGGCGACGCTCGCCTCCCAGCCGCCGGCCGGCGCCGTGCTGCTGTCGAGCTTTGCCAAGGCCGGCGCGCGCTCGAGCGTGGCCTTCGACCCGACTTCACCAAAGCAGAGCCTCGAAAAGCTCCTGCACTGACACACGACACACAGATCCATCCCTCAACACGAACGGAGACACCGTTGCAAGCAACACATCTCGCCCACCGAAAGGCCACCCTCTGGCTGGCCGCGATCGTGGGCGTGGTTGCCCTGTCGCTCGCGAGTCCGGCACTGAGCCAGGCAGAAGAATCCAACCCCAACAACCTCAACTGCCTCGGCAGCACCGCCGCCGGGCAGCCCGAAGCGGGCAGTGAAGAACAGCAGGTGCAATACACCTTCTACTGCAACGGCCCGATCACCGGCTACCAGGTGCAGTCACAGATTCCCGTAACGGGCGTGTCCAGCCCGCCGGAAGTCACCGACCTGACCAAAAAAATCCTGCCCGACACGTTCTCCTGCTCGGGTGAAGTGCCCGGCTGGGCCGCCAACTGCGTCGGCGCCGCCAAGCAGCCCTACGAGAACATCACCGGGCAGTTCGCCATCGGCACGAAGCTGTGCGCCGAGCCACGCGTCGACCCGCTGCTGACCGTCACCTATGCCTACCTGGAAAAAGGCGTCATCACCCAGGCGATCTCAGGCCCGTATGACCTCGGTCGCCCGAAAAGCTGCAAGACCGACGCCTACTCGGGCTTCAGCCGCTTCAACCCCAAGCCGCTGATAAGCAAGAAGCCGGCCAAGAAGAAGTCCAAGAAGAAATCGTCGGCCAGGAAGAAATCGGCGAGCTCCAAGAAATAGCCCGGCAGCAAGCCGCATGAGCAGAGCAGAGGCGGCGCCGCCCACGCGTGGCGCCGCCTCTAGGCTTTCCGGCGTGCGTCTCCCCGCCTGCGCCCTGACGATCCTCGCCGCGCTGGCACTCGGCGCGTGCGGATCGTCGTCCCGTCAAAGCGCTGGCGCCGGTCACACTGCCGGCTCGCAAGCCGCGGTCTCCACGGCCGGCTCGTCGGGTGGCGACTGTCACACCGTTGCCGCCGACACGCTCGGCGAAGTCGGCCGGCGCATCTACCAACAGGCCGCCGCCGGCCACGGCGTCGGCGAGGCGGTCGCGCGCGTCACGCGCTCGCCCGCGCTGGCCGCGGCGATCTCCTCCGGCGACGCCGGCGCCGCGCGCGCGGCGCTGAACGCGCTGCTGGCAAACCAGATCGCGCGCATCGAAGTGCTCAAGTCCGGCCGCCCGTTCGCGAGCGCCGGCAGCGGTCCGGCGATCGCTCCCGTGCGCGGCACGTTGCCCGGCGGCGCGAGCTACGTGCTGTCCGTGCAGCCCGACGACAGCTACACGAAGGTCGCCAAGCAGGTCACCGGCGCCGACATCCTGCTGCTGTCGGGCTCGGCCTCGGGCTCGGCATCCAGCCAGCGCACCTCGCGCCGGCTCGCCGGAACGATCGCAGGACCGCCGCCGGCGCGAATCCCCGCGCGCGGACCGATCGAATATAAAAACCAGAAGTACGTCGCGGTCTCGCTCGACGGTCAGGTCTTCCCCAGCGGGGCGCTGCGCATCGTGCTGCTGATCCGTCGCTCGGCGCTGCGTTGCGCCGGCTCTTCCGCACAGACGCACGTGACCACGCTGGGCAGCGTCGGCGAACGCATCTATCAGGAGGAGGCGGGCAGCGAATACGTGCGTGCGACGCTTGCCCACATCGAAGGCGACGCGGCCTTTCAACGCGCCGTCGCCGCGCGCGACCTCGCCGCCACGCGCGCGGCCATCGTCGGCCTGTTCGCCGCGCACATCCACGTCGTGCGCGTGCGCGTCAACGTCGTCGAGCCCAGCGGCGCGCAGCGCTTCTTCTACGACCTCGGCGGGCCCTACGTGCTGGCGCCCGTGCACGGCGCGCTGCGCAGCGCCGGCAAGCTCGTCGGCCGCTTCTCCTTCGCCATCCAGGACGACGCCGGCTACACGAAGCTCGCACATCGCTTCACCGGCGCCGAGGTGCTCATGCGCACCGCTCAAAAGCAGGTCCAAGGGACGTTGCAGCCGGGGCCGGCGAGCGTGCCCGATCGCGGCGCAGTCAGCTACGAAGGCCACGACTATCAGGCCTACTCGTTCGTCGGCGAGGCGTTCCCCTCGGGCCCGCTGCGCATCTCGCTGCTGGTGGCGCAGCGCTAAACGGCGCGGAGCGCGTGGGGGCGTATGTCCGCGCGCGGCGCGCGGTAGCGATGGTATTTACAAACGGAGCGCGCCTACAGCAGGCTGTTGGTCATGCGTTCGACCTCGGCGATCGAGGTCAGCCCCTCGCGCACCTTGTCCAGCCCGTCGTCGCGCAGGCGGCGCATGCCTTCGCGCACGGCCACCGAGACCATCACGTCGACCGACGCTTTCTCGAGGATCAGCGCGCGGATGTGCTCGGACACGGTCATCACCTCATACACGCCCACGCGTCCGCGATAGCCCGTGCCGCCACAGCGCGAGCAGCCGACCGCCTCGAACGGTTCGGCACCCTCCAGCCCGTGCTCGGCGAGCACCGCGTCTGACACCTTCAGCGGCTTCTTGCAGTGCTTGCACAGCAGGCGAACCAGACGTTGCGCGACGATGCAGTCGACCGCCGAGGAAACCAGAAACGGCTCGATGCCCATGTCGATCAGTCGGCCCAGGCCGCTCGGCGCGTCGCGCGTGTGCAGCGTCGTCAGCACCAGGTGGCCGGTCAGCGCGGCCTCGATCGCGATGTGCGCGGTCTCGGAGTCGCGAATCTCGCCGACCATGATCACGTCCGGATCGGCGCGCAGCATCGAGCGCAGCCCCACGTCGAACGTCACGCCGGCCTTCGGCGCGATCTGCATCTGCTTGATGCCGGCAATGCGCTGCTCGACCGGGTCCTCAATCGTCAGAATGCTGCGTTCGCCGTCGTTCAGATCGTTCAGCGCCGCATACAGCGTCGTCGACTTCCCCGATCCCGTCGGGCCGGTCACCAGCACCGCGCCGTTGGGCTTCTTGATCGCCGTGCCGAACTGCTCCGCGGCGTCCCCGGGCATGCCCAACGAGTCCAGGCCGGCGATCGTCGAGCCCTTGTCGAGGATGCGCAGCACCACGCCCTCGCCGTAGACCAGCGGCAGCGTCACCACGCGAATGTCCACGCGACGGCCGTCGACCGTCAGCGCGAAGCGGCCGTCCTGCGGCACGCGCTTCTCAGAGATGTCCAGATCGCCCATGATCTTGATGCGCGACACCACGCCCATCGCCATCTTGCGCTTGACCGTCGCGGCTGGCGCCAACACTCCATCGACGCGAAACAGCACGTGCGTGTCGCCCTCTTCGGGGTTGACGTGGATGTCCGACGCGCCCTGCTGCACCGCTTGGGCGACGATCGAGTGCACGAGCTTGATGATCGGCGCGTCCGAGTCGGCCTCGTCGACGACCACGTCGCCCTCGTCGTCGCCCTCCACGTCCTCTTCGACGATGTCTTCGATCGAGTCGTCCATGCGCGCCAGGCGCGCGAGCAGCAGGTTCAGATCCTCCACCGACGCCGCCACCGGGCGCACGCGGCGGCCGGTCATCATCGCCATGTCGTCGATCGTCAGCACGTTCGTCGGGTCGGCCATCGCCAGCAGCAGCGTGCCGTCGTCGGTGAAGCCGATCGGCACCGCCTGATAGCGCTTGGCCGCCTCGGGGTTCAGCAGCGCCACCGCGCCCATGTCCAGGTCATAGATCGCCAGATCGACGTAGTCCAGGCCGAACCGCTCGGCCACCACGCGCGCCAGCTGGTCATGGCGCAGCACGCCCTGCTCGACCAGCACCAGACCCGTCGGGCGACCCTGCAGGCGCGCCTGCTCGACCGCGTCGTCAACCGTTTCGCGGTCGGCGAAGCCGAGGTCCACGACCACTTCGCCGATCATTCGCGTGGAGCGGCCCGCGCGATGCGGCGCATACAGACCGGTGCCGGGGTCCGGCTGCTCGCTGCTGTTCTGCTCTTCGACCAGGTCAGGCGCTGCCGACTCGGCCGTCGGCGTGACGGTCTCGCTCATGCCTTTTACATCGGCACAAACGTCGTGGCGCTTGACCAGCCGGGCCGCCGCGGGCGCTAAGGGATGTCCTGGGCTGGCCGATCGGCCAAGCAAAGCCCATTCAGCTGCAGCCAGTGGCGCTCACGATCGTCGGTCGGCGCTTCATAGGCCCGTGCAAGCCCGAACATGAGAAATGCGTGCACACCCCGCCGGAGCCGCCGGTTGACGTCCTCCACCACACTCGTCTTGATCGTCACATGGTCCTCCTCGCAGAACCGAACGTCGGTGACCGAGAGATAGCTGGGCGGGGAGACGTCGTTGAAGCGGACCTGCAGCTTGCCGTATCTATCGATTTCCAGTCGCAAACGGCGCCGAGCACGCACAACGGCTAGCGACCCATCGCCGTGCTCGGGTTCGACCGCGTACTTCCAGCCAACCCGCTCCAGCGCCGGCCCAAAGGCACTCGCGAGATCGGGCGCGCTCACTCGATAGAGGAGCTGTAGGAACTGATCGCCATCCATATCGCTGATGTGGCGGCGTCGCCTAGGCGCTCGAAGAAGTGCTCAGCCGTCGTCTGTGTGAAACCGATTGTGTAGATCTCCACGTCGTCTGCTCATCTTGCAACAAGCTGCATTGAGGATCATCGTCGGCCAAGGGTACAGAGCGCTCAGTCCGAACAGTCCCATCAGCAAGAATATGGCGAAGCTCGACTCCCCGCTCGGTCAGCACCTTGCCGACGAGCAGCCGCCGATGGCAGCTCTGCGGATCTCCCTCGCTGCAGAGCAGGGCGATTCGATGGCGCTGCGCGCCCGCCGTGAGGCGGTCGAGTGCGGCTGTGAACGTCTCGTCCTCGGCCATCAGGCCGTACAGCGCGTGCCCTTCGGCGTCATAGTGCTCATCGCGCGTAGGCCGACCTCCGAGCTCAGCGCCGAGAAACAGATAGCCGACGCCTCGCTGAGCCATTGCCGCCTCGATTTCGTCACGGTTGAAGTGCGGCGCGAAGCGCGAGAACGGGAACGAGCGAACGTCCACGAGGAACTCGATCCGCTGGCCGGCGACGAGTCGAGCAAAGCCATCGAGATCGTGATTGGAATGGCCGACCGTCCAGATGGTGAGATCGGAGTGGATCACACTCGTCATGGTAAGCCCTACAGCCCGCTCTCGAACGCGCCCTTGACCTGCGCGTCCAGCGCGTTCAGGCGATACAACGCCAGCGCCTCGGCCGATGCAAAGCGCTGCCCGGGCGCCCCGTCGGCGCCGTGGTGCAGCAGCACGCAATGCTCGAGCGCCAGACGGCGCTCGACCTGCAGAGAGGGGGGAATGTGCTCAACGAGCACGCGCATTCCCAACTCGATGTGCCCCAGCATGCGTCCCTCTGGGCTGCGAGCGATCTCCGCGCCATATGTGAACTCGCGCGTCTTGCCCACGTCGTGCACGATCGCCGCCGTCAGCAGCATGTCGCGATCCAGGCGTTGGTGCAGGTTGCACAAATCAAGCGCCAGCGTCGTCACGGCGACCGTGTGCTCGAGCAGGCCGCCCAGGTAGGCATGATGCGCGCCCATGCGCCCGCCGGCGCGCGGCGAGGGAATCGAGCAGGGTGCGCGGCGCAGCTGCTCGCGAAGCTTCGCGTCGGACAGCATGCTCGCCAGCAGCTGCTTCAGCGGCGGGTCGTATACCTCGCGCGCGAGGTGCTCGAGAAAACCCTCGAGCTCGTCCAGGTCGCGGTAGGCCGTCGGCAGGAACAGCGCCGGATCGGCCTGCTCGCCCTGCGCCCGCGCGATCGTCTGCACCGCCAGCTGCAGCTCGTCGCGAAAGCGCTCGGCGCGACCGGTCACGCGTACCAGCTCGCCGCGCTCGAAACGCCCGGCGAGCACGTCGGCGTCACGGAAGGCGCGACCGACGATCGAGCCCGAGCTGTCGGACAGCTCGACCGTCAGATACGGCGTGCCGGCGCGCGAGATCTGGCGCTCCTTGCGCGTGCACGCGAACACGCCGTCGACCTGTTCCTGCTCGCGCAATGTCGCGATCGTCTGCGTGTCGGCGGTCGTCGATGTCGTGGCGGAAGCCATCGATCCATGATGTACGGTGGTTCGGATGCAGCCGCTCATCTGGGACCGCCGTCCCGACGGCCTTCGAGCCCCGGCCATGGTCTGCGCGTTCCAGGGCTGGAACGACGCCGGCGACGCCGCCTCCAGTGCCGTCTCGTTTCTCTCTTCCTCGCTGGACGCGCGCCGCTTCGCGCGCGTCGACTCCGAGGAGTTCTACGACTTCCAGGCCAACCGCCCGAGCGTGCAGTTCAACGACTCCAACGAACGCGAGATCGTCTGGCCGACCGTCGAGGTGTTCGAGGCGCGCGCGCCGCGCGCGCCGCGCGACATAGTGCTCGTGCAGGGCGTCGAGCCGTCGCTGCGCTGGCGCGCCTTCTGCGGTCACATGGTCGACCTCGCCGAGGCGCTCGGCGTGCAGGTCGTCGTCACGCTCGGCGCGCTGCTCGGCGACGTGCCGCACACGCGCCCCGTGAACATCTCCGGGCATGCCTCCGACCCTTCGCTGATGGAGCGCCTGGGCATGCAGGGTTCGACCTACGAGGGTCCGACCGGCATCGTCGGCGTGCTACACACCGCCTGCGCGCAAGCCGGGCTGCCGTCGGCCAGCCTGTGGGCCGGCGTGCCGCACTACGTCGCCGCCGCGGCCAACCCCAAGGCGGCGCTCGCGCTCGTGCGCCGCGTCGAAGGCCTGATCGGCGTCTCCGTCGACGTCTCCGAGCTGGAGTCAGCCGCCGCCGACTACGAGCGCCAGGTCGGCCTGGCCGTGCAGAGCGACCCCGACATCCAGGCGTTCGTCGAACGCCTCGAGCAGGCCGCCGAGAACGACGAGGACGCGTCCGACGAGGACGTGCCGTCCGGCGACGCCATCGCGCGCGAATTCCAGCGCTTCCTGCGTCAGCGCGGGCGCGAGAGCAAGTAGCGCCGGGGCGCGGTCCGGGCGCGGCGCGCCGACGGGCGGGCGCGCTAGATCTCGGCCGCCGGGCAGACGATGCGGTAGTCGCAGATGCCGCACGCGGCCGCCGACGGCGTCGGCTCGAACTCCTGCGCGAGAATGCCCTCGCCGACGCCCATCACGATGTCCGTGACCGTCGCCGCGTCGCGCTCTGAGCGCGGAACGGGCACCTTGGCGTCGTCGAGCACGTAGTAGTAGGCCTGTCGCGAGGACTCCAGGCCCCAGTCCTCGCGCGCGGCGAGCGCGTACAGCGACAGCTGCACGTCGTCGGTCAGCTGCGCGGCGGTCTTCGCGCGCGAGGTCTTGTAGTCGATCAGCTCGTACTCCTCCTGCCCGCCGGCGCCGACGATGCGATCGACGCGATCGACGCGCCCGCGCAGGTGGTGCGGTCCGAGACGGAAGGAGAACGAGCGCTCGAACCACACCGGCTCGGAGTCCTGGCCGTGCAGGCGGCCGTGGTAGCGCGTCAGCGCGCTCGTCGCCAGCTCGCGCAGCTCGTTCTCACGCTGGGAATCGCCGAGGCCAGCTTTGCGCCAGCCGGAGTCGAGCAGGTCCAGCAGCTGCGTCAGCGTCTCGCCGCCGTCACAGTGGAAGCGCTCGAGCACGGTGTGCACGGCGATGCCGAAGCGCTGGTGCAGCGTCTGCTCGGTGGGAATGCGCAGGACGCGCGTGAACTTGTAGCGCAGCGGGCAGCTGCGATAGGTCTCGATGTCCGACGCCGACAGCGCCAGGCCCACGCCCTTGCGCGGCAGAAACGGGCTCAGCGAGTGCGCGTCGCGCGCGCCGATCGCCGCCGACTCTGAGTCGCCCTCGCCGGCGAGCGTCTGATCGAGCATCGAGGTCTGCAGGATCTCGCGCTGCGTCGGCGTCGTCGCCGCGAGCAGCCGCGCGTTGATGTCGGCCAGCGCCTCGGCGACCTCCTGGCCGGCGGGGCGTTGCAGCAGCGCCGCCAGCTTGAGCAGCTCCAGGTAGCGCACGACGCCGTGTGAGATGTCGAGCTCGGTGTCCAGGCGCATCTCCGAGAGGTGGCCGCCGATGCGCGCGACGCTTTCCAGCACCTCTTCGCGCATCAGCTGATAGGTGGCCTCCAGGCGGTCGTCCGGCGAAGGGCGCTCGAGGCTGTCCGGCGCCGCCGGCGGCGTGTCCGTGTCCAGCACAGCCTGCTCGGCGTCCTGGGCGGCGGACTGGGCTGCCGGCGTGGCCGGCGCGGCAGCTGCCGCTGCGCCGGCGCGGCCGGTGGGCGCGACGGTCGCCAGGTGGCGCGCCAGCTCGCGCGGCGTCGCCGCGGACTCGGCGCGCACGAACTCGGCGGCGAGATCGCGCAGTCCTTGCAGGCTGGCGCGCTGCTCTGCCGCGTCCTCGGGCGCGAGCAGCGCCCGTCCGGGCGCTCCCAGCAGCTCGATCAGCTCGACGACGAACTCATCCGGCGCGCGCGCGTCGAGCGCGCCGGCGGCGCTGCGGTGAAGTGCGGCGAAGCGCGCGATGCGTTCGCGCGCCTCCGGCGGAACCTGCGGCGACTCGCTGGCCGCGGTCAGCCCGGAGACGAGATCGAGCTTGCGCCGGCGCGCGACCTGGATCACGCGCGCGAGGTGCGCCTGGCGCAGCTCGATCGGCGGTCGCGCCAGCGCGCGCACGACTGCGGCGGCGTCCTGTGGGTCGACCAGCAGGCGCACCCAAGCGAGCACGTCGCGCACCTCTGCGCGACGCAGAAAGGCGACGTCGCCCGACGGCGCGACGATGCGCTCGCGCGCGCCGTCGCCGTCGCCGGCGGCGAGTGGCTCGGGCGCGGTCCTGGACACGGCGGGCACCAATCAAGGATACGAGCGCACGGCGAGAGATACTTATGGAGAGCTTGAGCCGGCCGGGCTACGCTCTTCTCAGTGGACGCGATCGATTGGCGCATGGCGCAGCGCATCGGCGAGCGGGTGGCCGGGTCGCCGCCGCCGGGAGGCGTGCGCGCATCGGCGGTGGAGCCACGCGCGTATGAGTTCGCGCGGCGCGTCAGCGAGTACAGCGGGCTTGGCGAGCCCAAGGCGCTGCCGCCGCTGGAGGCGGTCGACCGCGCCGAGTGGATCGCTGCGAACCTGCGCACGATGCGCCCATTGCTGGGCGGTCTCTCAGAGCGCCTCGGCGAGGGCAGCGGGCCACTGGCGGCGCCGCTGCGCATGGCCTCCGGCTTCCTGCTCGGCGCGCAGCTGGGCGGCTTGACCGGCGTGCTCTCCCAGCGCGTGCTCGGGCAGTACGACCTGGCGCTGCTGGACGACTCGGTGACGCCGCGCCTGCTGCTGCTGGCGCCGAACCTGGCGATCGCCGCGCGCAACCTGGCGGTCGACCGCGACGAGCTGGTGCTGTGGGTGACGATCCACGAGATCACGCACGCGGTGCAGTTCACGGGCGCGCCGTGGCTGCGCGTGCACCTGGGCGCGATGCTCAAGGAGCTGATCGACGGGCTGCAGGTCTCGCTCGCGGGCGGCTCGGACAAGAGCGATGGTCAGGCAGGCTCCGACAAGGACGGCACGCCGTCCTGGCGGCGCATGCCCAAGCTGCCCGACCCCTCGGACCTGCGCGAGATGGCCGAGCGCGCGCGGCGTGGCGAGCTGCTGCGCCTGACGCTCGGCGAGGACCGCTGGCAGCTGGTCGAGCGGATGCAGGCCGTGATGTCGCTGATCGAGGGCCACGCCGAGCACACGATGGACGCGGTCGGCGCCGAGGTGCTGCCCTCGCTGCCAGCGCTGCGGCTCGCGATGAACCGCCGGCGCCAATCACGCGGTCTGCCCTGGCGCGTGCTGGAGAAGCTGCTCGGGCTGGAGATGAAGCTGCGCCAGTACGAGGTCGGGCGGCGCTTCTGCGACGCCGTCGTCGCCGAAGCGGGGCCGCAGGCGCTCGCGCGCGTGTGGAGCGGACCGGAGCAGTTGCCGAGCTCCGAGGAGCTGCGCCGGCCGGCGCTGTGGGTGGCCAGAACGGGCACGAACGGCGCTCTTTCGGGCCGAACGCATGTTCCACCTGTCACAAGCTGAAGCTCGGTAACACCCCGGCTACACGGCGGGTTTACCGCGTGGTAGTCTGCCGTTGTAACAAACTTCCAGGGACGGGTTACAAACAGGTGTTCGATCCTGAATAACGGGTATCGAGGTCCGACAGACAAACCCGCACCTCCTCGTAAAGACGAGGAAGAAGAGGAGACCCCTCCAAATGGCAACAGCAACCACCGCTCGCAAAGCGAAAAAACCGGCGAAAGCGAAAAAACCGGCTCGCAAAGCCGCCAGCGCACGCCGCAAACCGACCGCGACGCAGGCCAAAGCGACGCAGGCCAAGGCCGCGCGCACGCGTGCGCTGCACCAGACTGAATCGGCTCTCAGCCAGGCCGAAACCGCGACCCGCGAGACGGCCAGCGTCGTCGGCAACTACGCCGAGCGCGCCGTGCTGATCCCGGTCGGCGTTGCCCTGACGGCCCGTGACAAAGTCGTCTCAGGCGTCAGCGACACGATCTCCACGTACTCGACGACGAACAAGGCTCAGGCCCAGCTGCGTCGCTTCGAGCGTCGCGGAGCGACGGCCCGCAACCGCCTCGAGCGCGAGGTCAAAAAAGCCCGCGTGCGCGTCGAGCGTGAACTGCGTCAGCGTCGCCGCGAGATCGAGAAGACGGTCTCAGAGCTCGAAGACAACGGCACGGAGCTGGCAAGCCGCGTGCAGGAGCGCGTGCTCAGCCTGGTCTGAGCGACCCCCTTACCCCGCCGACTCGGAGAGGTCGGAACGGGAAAGTCTGTCGGCCTCATATCCCGCCGGCAGTAGTAGCACCCTCTCCTCCCTCGACTCGCGGGGCGGTCCCCATCGCCCCGCGAGTCTTTTAATTCGCCGTCCAGCGATGGATATCGGCCCTCAGCAGCCACAACAGCAGCACGACAAGCGCGCCTGCGCCGACGACGATGCACAGGGCGAAGGCGAGCGGGAAGTCGTTGGCGGCGATCGAGCCGAGAACCTCGATGGCGAGCTCGGCGGCAACCAAGAGCACACCAGCGGCGGTCCTTCGACGCAAGCGCTCGCCGCGGGCGCGTGCGACGAACACGGCGGCGAGCAGCCAGGCGAGGCCGAAGATCGCAAGAACCTTCGGAATCGCGCTCGCGAAGGCGATCACGAGCTTCAACGAGCTGGCGGATGCTTCTCGCCAGTTGGGAGCCGACGCGCTGGCAAAGGCGAAGTGAGGCACATCCCGCTGGCATCCCAGGCCACGGAATGACTCGTGCCCTCCGACGCGCCATGACTCCGCAAGCCCCGCGCGATCGGCCGGCAGCGCACGTTCGGGGGCGACCGCGGCGTCGCCGACGACGGGCACGCGGAAGGAGTCGGTCTGGTAGGCGAGCGCGAGACGCCCGGGGCGCTTGCGCCCGCGCGTCTGGATGGTGACGATGCTTTCGTTCTTCAGCCAGCCGAGGTCGACATGCTCGTCGACACGTTCTTCGGCGGAGGCATAGGCGAGCCGGCATTCGACGAACACCTGGACGATCGCGCGTTCGCCGGAGAAGACGACCTGGATGTGCCGGCGGTTGGCCTTGGCTTCGTGCGCGATCGGCAGCGAGACGGCTTGCGCGACGAGTGCTAGGAGGATCAGCGCCGCGAGCAGCCAGCGCAGCGGCGCGCTTCGGCGCAGGCGGTCGATCGTCGTGGAGCGCGCGACCACGAGCCTCAGTCGCGCGGCGCCGGGTCGTTGGTGCGGGGCGACGACAACACGGCGAAGACGTATTCGAGCTTGACACGACGTCGCGGCGCGTCGAGATAGGCTCGCAGCAGATAGCGTCCGGGGCATGCCCGCGCGAGCGTGATGCAGGGGCTGAAGCTCTTGATCTGCGTTTCGCCGTCTTCGTAGACGTTGTCCGGGGAGCCGACCTGCGCGCTGGGATCGACGGAGCGGACGGAGACGGACGTGGTGCCTTCCTGAACGTCCTGCGGCAGCTTGGAGCCGCATTGCAGGCCGTGCGTGAGGTGTTGGGACTCGATCGCGATCTGGACGTGACTGGCACTGGAGTACGCGCTGGAGATCGCAGCTTCGGCCGAAAACAGCGGGTAACGATGTCCGGCACAGGGAAGGCTCCTCTCACCCCACGATATTTCTGAGACTTCGCCTTCGAGCGTCGTCACGAAGAGGCCGGCGAGCTCTCGCTGGTCGGGCCCGATGAGCCGGTCAGAGAACTGCTTGATCGGCTGTGAGCTGACGTGGGCCATGCCCGCAGCGCCAAGCGCAGCGGCGACGAGCCAGCCCGCGAGGGCCACAAACGCCAGCAGGCCGTAGCGGCGCGCGCCGTCGCGCCGTCTGCGCGGTTCGTCGAGACGACACGAAGCTCCCCTTCGATCCTTCATGGTGATCCTCTCCTCTGCCCATCGCGTGCGGTCCCTCCAACCGGCACCCCGCGCTTCGCCGTCGCGCACGGAAACCAGACACGACGCCGCCAGGGACTCAACGCGGTCGCGACGCCGCGATGCCGGCGGTCAGCCGGCGTGGGACCGAGCGCGCAGCGAAGCCTGCGGCTCGGTCCGGCTGGCTAAAGCGGGAGCGCGCCCAGCGCCGGGCGCGGTCTGTCTGATGCGTCTGATTGCTTGTGTGACGTGGACCGTTCGGCTGATCACCGGGTCTCCTTGGTCAGTCAAGCTCCGTATTAAGCCGGTGAGATCTTCTCAGCAGACGTGCGCGCACGCTAGGTCCGTTTATGTTGAAGACTGCTGTCTGTAAGAACTCTTGTCTGGAGAGCTATGACTATGCAGGCGGCTTGCTCGTCGGCACGCTGACGGGGGTTCGCGGGCCATGCGCCGGGCCGCTTGCGCCAGGCTGCGGCCGCGCGTTTGGCACAATGGCCTGCGATGCCGACGCGCGACGAGATCCTCAAGGCCCTGGAGGTCGTGATCGACCCCGAGCTGCACCGCTCGATCGTGGAGCTGGACATGGTGCGTTCGATCGACGTGAGCTCAAACGGCGTGGCGGACATCACGGTCTCGCTGACGACGCCGGGCTGCCCGATCAAGGGCCACTTCCAGACGGCCGTGGCCGAGGCAGCGGTCGGCGTGGATGGCGTCGAGCACTGCAACGTGTACTTCGACGTGCTGTCAGACGAGCAGAAGCAGGCGCTGCAGCAGAAGCTCGGCCGCGGCGCGCTGCCGCAGGGCGCGCTGGCGCAGGTGTCCAACGTGATCTGCATCGGCTCTGGCAAGGGCGGCGTGGGCAAGTCGACGCTGACGGCGAACCTGGCGGCCGCGCTGGCGGGCGAAGGCAAGCGCGTGGGCGTGCTCGACGCGGACGTGTGGGGCTACTCGATCCCGCGCATGTACGGCCTCGGCTCGACGCGGCCGCCGGTGTCGGCGCAGAAAAAGATCGTGCCGCTGGAGGCGCACGGCGTGAAGGTGATGTCGATCGGCTTCTTCGTCGAGGAGGACGCGGCGGTGGTTTGGCGCGGGCCGATGCTGCACAAGGCATTGACGCAGTTTCTGCAGGACGTCGAATGGAACGCGCTGGACTACCTGCTGATCGACCTGCCGCCGGGCACGGGAGACGTCTCGATGACGCTCGCACAGCTGCTGCCCCAGGCGCAGTTTTTGATCGTGACGACGCCGCAGGCAACCGCGCAGAAGGTCGCTCGCCGCGCCGCGCAGATGGCCGACAAGGTCTCGCTGGAGATCGGCGGCATCGTCGAGAACATGTCCTCTTTCACGACGCCCTCGGGCGAGCGCTTTGCGATCTTCGGCGAGGGCGGCGGCCAGGAGCTGGCTGACGAGCTGGACGTGCCGCTGCTCGGCAAGGTGCCGTTGACGATGCCGCTGCGCGAGCACGCCGACAGCGGCGTGCCGCTGGTCGTCGAGGACCCCGAGGACCCCGCTTCGCAAGCCATCCGCCAGGTCGCGCGCGGCCTGATCGCGATGGCGCCGATGGATCTTCCGGTGCTGCCGCTGGTTTCAGTGGGCGGCCCAGCCGCACCTCCCCCGGTCGCCGTGTCCGCCTCCGCGGACGAGCGAAAACCGGCGGGCATGTCGTTGCCGATGGCTTAGTCCGCGGTCACAGGCTCTGCAGAGACATCCTGCGCGATCGCTTGACAAGCGAAACCACTTTGGGAGGATCGTCTGACTATGTCCGCATCCGGACAACAGCAGGAGGGGACGGAGACAGCAGTTGAGGGGCAGGAGGCGACGCCGAACGGTGTCGTGGAAATCGACGAGCGCCGCATCAAGATGGAGCGCCTGCGCGCGGAAGGCATCGATCCCTATCCGCACGTCAGCCTGCTGGGCGCACGCACGCTGATCAAGGACGTAAACGGGGCGCACAAGGTAGACGAGCTGAGCGAGGGTGGGCACTCGGAGCTCCGCTACACGGTGGCCGGGCGCGTGATCTCGCGGCGCGAGCACCCGAAGACGTCGTTCATCGACCTGCGCGACCTGTCGGGATCGCTGCAGCTGGTCGTGCGCCTGGCGGATCTCGGCCAGGAGACCTACGACCGCGTGCTGGGGCTGGACATCGGCGACATCGTCGGCGTGGAGGGTCACATCTACAAGACCAAGCGCGGCGAACTGGTGCTGGCGGTGGAGACGTGCACGCTGCTGACCAAGACGCTGCGCCCGCCGCCGGACAAGCACCACGGGATGGGCGACACGGGCGCGCGCTTTCGCTACCGCGAGCTGGACCTGATCGCCAACGAGGACACGCGCGAGCTGTTCGTCGAGCGCGCGCGCATCGTGGCGGCGATTCGCAACTGGCGGGACGAACGCAACTTCGTCGAGGTGGAAACGCCGGCGCTGCAGTCGCTGGCCGGCGGCGCGGGCTCGCGGCCGTTCACGACACACCACAACGCGCTCGACCGCGACCTGTACCTGCGCATCTCGGTGGAGCTGTTTCTCAA
>DATARK010000128.1:0-9385 GCA_036264175.1 Solirubrobacteraceae bacterium | reverse complement strand
GGCCCTTCTCGCCGAGTCCTTCAGGTCTCCTAGCCGGCTGACGGCGGCGGGCCACCGTGGCCGCCGGGACCTTGAACGACCGCGTAGGAGCTGTCGAGGTGGACCTCGACGCTGGAGCCGTCGGACTTCGTCACCGTCGTCTCGTAGCCCGAGCCGGTGAAGTCGGTCGTGACGGCGTCGGCAGTGCCGCTGCCAACGCTCTTGACCGCCGCGGCCTGAGCTTTTGCGGCCGCGTCGCCGGTCACCGCTTTCTCAGCATCCTCATGCGCGGCGGTGCCATGCGCCGGGCCGTTGAACGCCGGCCTGGTCGTCCCGCTGGGCGTGCTCGGAGCCGTCGTGGTGGCCGCCGTGGTCGTCGCAGCTCCGCTGGATGCAGTGCTGAACACGGCTGCGCCGACGGCGCCGCCGCCGAGCAGCGAGGCGGTGATCGCCGCGGCCGTGAGGCCTTTTCTCATCGGATTCATGAAGGGTCACTTTCACTTGTGCGGTTTCCTCCGTGGAGGCTTGCGGCCACGTTGATGGCCCTTCGTTAGCACTGGCTAGGCGCCGCCTGGGGATTGGGTGAGAGGTCACGCCTGGCCCACCACAGCGACGCCGACGCTCGGACTAATGCATGACGCGGATCGTCTGCAGGCTGGGATCGACGGGGTCGGGCAGAACCATCCCGGCCCGCACGCCGCTCTGCAGGTAATCGATCACCTCCGGAGTGATTCGCTCGCCCGGGAGGATCGCCGGTATCCCCGGCGGATAGGG
Organism: Solirubrobacteraceae bacterium; assembly: GCA_036264175.1. GTDB lineage: Bacteria > Actinomycetota > Thermoleophilia > Solirubrobacterales > Solirubrobacteraceae > Palsa-744. The sequence goes on along the minus strand of DATARK010000128.1, from coordinate 8,632 downwards.
AGTGACCTGCTCGGCGGCGATCCGACCGGCGGCGTCGCTCGCCTTCACGTCCTCGAACCGGCTGAAGAACGCGTCTCGTGGGCGGTTCACCGTCTCCAGCTCGAGCTGCGGCGGGTCGGGCAGCATGACCAGCTTGGCCCTGGGCAGGCCGCCCGCCGCGTCGGTCAACCGCGCGAGCGCGCCGACCAGGCGCTCGGCACTCGACGGATCGTCGGCGAAAGAGAATGTCGCGAGGATCCTCGCGTGATCGCTGAGGCCGATGTCGATCAGCTCGTTATCGCGCAGCCAATCTGCAGCTTGATAGCCGCTGATGCTCAGCTCTGACAGGTCGATCAGCACTTGCAATGGATCGAGGTCGTGCGAAGCCTCCTCGTGGACCAGCTCTTTGCGCAGGACACGCAACCCGGGGAGCCCGTCGATCTGCTCGCGCGTGCGCTCGACGAGCCGCAGCGCGGCCTCGATCAGCTCGTGTCCCCGCTCGACCATCTGCCGCCGCCAGCCATCGATCGCGCAGTACAGCAGGACGTTCGGGCTGGTGGTCATCAGCAGGTCCGCGCACGCCGAGAGATGCGGGAAATCGACTCGTTCGCCCTGCAGGTGAAACACCGAGCCCTGCTCGAAGCCGGCGCCCATCTTGTGGACGCTTACAACGCAGACGTCCGCGTCGGCGTCCATCGCCCAGGTCGGTAGCTTCTCGTGAAACGGCAGGTGCGCACCCCAAGCCTCGTCGACGATCAGCGGCTTGTTGCGCTCGTGGCAGACCTCGGCGATAGCCGCGATGTCGGCACACGTGCCGTATGGCGTCGGGCTGACGATCAGAGCGCCGGCGGCGTGTGGGTAGCGATCCCAAGCCTCGGCGATCTGTGCCGGCGAAGGCGGATGGGCGATGTGCAGCCTGGCGTCCCACTGCGGCGAGACCCAGCATGGCTGGAGCCCCGAGAAGATCATTCCGGCGACGACCGACTTGTGCGCGTCGCGCCCCAAGATCAGGTGCCCGTCGTGCCCCGCCACGGCGAGCATCGCGGCCTTCACCGACAGCGAGCTGCCGCACGTCGAGAAGAACGCATGATCCGCGCTGACTGCATCGGCCATCAACTCCTCTGCCGACTGCAAGAACTGGCCCGAGGAGGAGCGATCGTCGAGGCCTGCGCTCGCGAGGACATCGTCGCGAAACGGCTCTCGGCCCATGATCTCGAGCACCCGCGGGTCAACGCCGTGCCCCTGCCGGTGGCCCGGCGGCGTAAAGCCGTAGCGGCCGCGCTTGTGATACTCGGCAAGCGCTTCCAGCATCGGAGCGCGGCTGTGGTTCATCTTGCGAAGTCTCATACGGTGTGCGTACCCCGGTCGGCGGAGCCTTACCCTCCGCGTCAAGCGAAGCGGACCCGGCGCGACGCTCTTCTAGGTTGGTTCCGTGAGCGAGGTTCTTCTGCAGGTTGCGCTTGCTGCGGCATTGGTCATGACCAGCTCCCTCGTCGCGAGACGCTGGGGCCTGCGGGCCGCGGGCGTAACCAGCGCGTTGCCGGCGATCGCCGGTCCCTTTCTGCTGCTTGTGGCTGATCAGCACGGGGCGCGAGCCGCCTCAGCCGCTGCAGCGCGCCCCTCGGTGCTCTGGCGGGGGCGAGCTCGCTGGCGCTTGCGTGGCGTCTGATGCCCACGACCGAGCAAACGCAGCCGAGGACAGGCGGCATCGTCGAGGTGCTTTGGTCGACCGCGATTGCCGCCCTGCTCGTGTTCGTGCTCGCCCAGGCCGTCGGAGCTCTCGGCGCGAGAGCCGGCGGCGCTCTCGCGGGCCTCCCGGTGATCGCGACCGTGCTCGCCGTCAACGCTCATCGCCGGCGCGGCGCCGCCGCACCAACGACGCTGCTGCGCGGCATGCTCGAAGGCATGGCAGGCTTCGTCGTGTTCTGCGAGGTCGTCGCGGCCTTTGCGATTCGCGGAGGAACACTGCTGACGTTCCTGCTTGCGGCGCTTGCGGCGCTGACCGTTCAAGCGGCCGTCGTGTATCTCCGTTGCCCGCTGCCTGACTTCGTCGGATGGCTGACCGCCGCGAGGGACCAGGTGCGGGGCGCCTCGAAGATGTCGCGCGGCTTCGAGTCGGGAAGACAGCGCCTGGAGCGGTAGCTCGCGCGGCGGCTGTTTCAGGCGATGCAGCACGGGTACGTGGGAGAGACGTCGGTGCCACGTCGTTTGAGTGGCAACAGGTGCCCGCCCGCTACCCCGTACTCCGGAGGTGAGCTCCATGGCTTCCCCAGGAAGCACCATGCGCCTTGGCCCTGCCCCGCAGCTGAGGTGCGCGGCTCCCGCGGATCTTCTCGAGGCCGCCCGCAGCGGAACGCCGGGTGCGCGCGCACGCTTCGTCTCCTCGCTGATGCCGCTGATCGGAAGCGTCGCGCGGACCTATTCGCATACCCCTGGCGTCGATCACGCCGAGCTGATGCAGGAGGGTGTGGTCGGCGTGCTGCGGGCACTGGAGCGCTATGACCCCGGCGTCGGCTCGCCCTTCTGGGCATATGCGTCGTGGTGGGTGCGCCAGGCGATGCAGCAGCTTGTCGCCGAGGTGTCTCATCCGGTCGTACTCTCTGACCGCGCCCTGCGGCAGGTGGCTCGCATCCGCCGCGAGCAGCGCGCGTTGGCGGGTGCACATGCGCGCGAGCCAAGCCAGCGGGAGCTGGCACGCGCCAGCGGGCTCACGGTCGACCAGCTGCAGCGCCTCAGCGTCGCCGACCGCCAGCCACGGAGCCTGCAGGAGTCAGTCGACGAGGGCGCCGTCGGCGGAGCCACGCTGGGCGACCTCGTTGCCGACGGCCACGCCGAGGAGCCCTATGAGGAGGTCGTGGCGCACACCGAGACGGAAGAGATCCCGTTTCTGCTCAGTTGCCTCAGCGACCGCGAGCGGACGGTCGTGGAGGCCCATTTCAACCTGCATGGTCCGCCACGCACGCTGCGCGAGATCGGCCGGGAGATCGGCGTGAGCGCCGAGCGCGTGCGCCAGATCGAGCAGTGTGCGCTCGAGCGGATGCGCGTGGCTCATTCGGACGCTCTCACGCAGCGACCATCGGGCGCTCGGGCTCGCCTCGTGCGTCGGCGGGCTTCGCGCCGATTTGCAGCCAGCGCACCGTGAGCTCGTCCCGCTCGGCCTCGACGGTGATGACCGAGCCCTCGGCGACGTCGCCTGAGATCAGCGCGCGACCGATGCGCGTCTCCACCTCGCGCTGGATGAAGCGGCGCAACGGCCGTGCGCCGTACACCGGGTCATAGCTCTCGCGCGCGATCAAGGCGCGCGCGGGCTCGGTGATCTCAAGCTCGATCGATCGGTCCGCCAGGCGCGCGCGCACGTCAGCGATCTGCAGATCCACGACCTGCTCGATCTCGGGCAGCGTGAGAGGCTTGAACAGGACGATCTCGTCGACCCGGTTGAGGAACTCGGGACGGAAGGACGAGCGCAGCTCGCCCATCACGAGCTCACGCGCCTGCTCTTCGATCTCGCCGCTGTCATTGACGCCGTCGAGTAGATGCATCGAGCCGATGTTCGAGGTCATGATGATGACCGCGTTGCGGAAGTCGACGGTGCGTCCCTGCGCATCGGTGAGACGTCCGTCCTCGAGGATCTGAAGCAGCGCGTTGAACACATCCGGATGCGCCTTCTCGACCTCGTCGAAGAGGACAACCGAGTAGGGCTTGCGGCGCACAGCCTCGGTGAGCTGGCCGCCCTCCTCGTAGCCGACATACCCCGGGGGCGCGCCCATCAGCCGGCTGACCGTGTGGCGCTCCTGGTACTCGGACATGTCCAGACGCACGATGTTCTCCTCGGAATCGAACAGCGCCTGGGCGAGCGCGCGCGAGAGCTCGGTCTTGCCAACGCCGGTCGGCCCGAGGACGATGAACGAGCCGATCGGGCGCCGCGGGTCCTTGACCCCGGCGCGCGCGCGCAACACGGCATCGGAGACCAGCCGCACGGCGTCGTCCTGGCCTACCACGCGCTCGTGCAGGACCTCCTCGAGGCGCAGCAGCTTTTCGCGCTCGCCCTCGAGCAGGCGGGCGACGGGTATCCCGCTCCAGCGGGCGACGATCGCTGCGATCTCATCCTCGGTGACCTCCTCGCGCAATAGGCGTGCGGCACTCTGCTTCTGCTGCAGGCGCTGCTCCTCGCCGTGCAGGCGTCGTTCGAGCTCGGGCAGTCGCCCGTGGCGCAGCTCGGCTGCGCGGTCGAGCTCGTAGCCTCGCTCGGCCTGCTCGACTTCGCGGCGCACCTGCTCGAGCTCCTCGCGCAGGGCCTGCAGCTTGTGGATCGCCTGGCGCTCGGCCTCCCACTGGGCGCGCATCGCGTCGGCCTGGGCGCGCAGGTCGGCGAGCTCGCGGCGCAGGCTCTGCAGGCGCTCTTTGCTGGCGCGGTCCTTCTCCTTCTTCAGCGCCGCCTCCTCGATCTCCAGCTGCATCGCCCGGCGCGTGATCTCGTCGAGCTCCTGCGGCATGGAGTCGATCTCCGTGCGGATCACGGCACAGGCCTCGTCGACGAGGTCGATTGCCTTGTCGGGCAGGAAGCGGTCGGAGATGTAACGGTGCGCGAGCGTGGCCGCGGCTACCAGCGCCGCGTCCTGGATACGCACGCCGTGGTGGACCTCAAAGCGCTCGCGAAGGCCGCGGAGGATCGAGATGGTGTCCTCGACGGTCGGCTCGTCGACCAGCAGCGGTTGGAAGCGGCGCTCGAGCGCGGCGTCCTTCTCGATCTGCTTGCGGTACTCCGCGAGCGTCGTCGCGCCGATGCAGTGCAGCTCGCCGCGCGCGAGCATCGGCTTGAGCATGTTGCCGGCGTCCATCGCTCCTTCGGCCGCCCCGGCCCCGACGACCGTATGCAGCTCGTCGATGAACATGAGGATCCGTCCCTCGGCGGCCGTGACCTCGGTGAGCACGGCCTTCAGACGCTCCTCGAACTCGCCGCGGTACTTCGCCCCTGCGACGAGCGATCCCATGTCGAGCGCGAAGATCGTCTTGTCCTTCAGCCCCTCGGGCACGTCGCCGCGCACGATTCGCTGCGCGAGCCCCTCGACGATCGCCGTCTTGCCGACACCTGGGTCGCCGACGAGCACGGGATTGTTCTTCGTCTTGCGCGAGAGGATCTGGATCACGCGCCGGATCTCGGCGTCGCGACCGATCACCGGGTCCAGCTTGTCGGCACGGGCAGCGCCAACGAGGTCGCGACCGTACTTCTCAAGCGCCTCGTAGGCGGTCTCGGGGGTGGCGCTGGTGACGCGCTGGGCGCCGCGCATCTTGGTGAGGATCTCCAGCAGGTGCTCGCGCTCGGCGCCCTGCTCGCGCAGCAGTCGTGTCGCGGTGGCACCGGTATCGGCGGCGAGCATGGCAAGCAGGACGTGCTCGACGGAGACATACTCGTCCTTCAAGCGCTTGGCCTCCTGCTCGGCGGCGTCGAGCACCATCGCGAGGCCGCGGGTGATCGAGACCTCGTTCGCGTCGGCGCCCGGCCCGCTCACGCGTGGCCGGCTCTCCAGCGTCCGCTCGAGCTCGCTGCGCACGGCGCCGGTGTCGACGTCGGCACGGGCGAGCAGGCGCACGGCGAGGCCGTCGGGCTGCTCGATCAGCGCGAGCAGCAGGTGGTCTGTGTCGACCTGCGCGTGCCCGTAACGCAGCGCCTTCGTCTGCGCGTCGTGCAGGGCCTCCTGGGTCTTCAGCGTGAGCCGGTTCGGGTCCATGCGATCACCTCCTGCCGGTTGTGCGACGGCGCGGCGGCGCCGAGCCGCTGCTCCAAGTCCTCGATCCTGCTCAGAAGCTCGCTCGCCAGCACCGCTCCGGCGTAGTTGAGGCCGAGGTCGCGCCGCAGGCGCATCGCGCGCGCGACAAGCACCGCGTCTCGGCGCTCGAACAGCGGCGCCGAGGTCGTTCCGCCGTGCGGTTCCACCAAGCCGAGTGCGACCAGCCTGCTGACGGTGCTCGGGTGAACGCGCGCCGCTTGCGCCAAGCCCGTCAGCGTGAGCGGCGCCGGAGCGGCGCGCATCAGCGCGTGCGTGGCGCTGCGAGGCCTTCGCGTGGCCGACGCCATCAACGTGCCCTCCGGGCATCGAACTTAGACACCTTCGCGAGGCGCTCGAACAGCTCGCGCTCGTCGTTGCTGAGCCTCTTCGGCACGTGTACGGCGACCGACACGTACAGGTCGCCGGCGGAGCCTTTGCCATCCGGCAGCCCCTCGCCGCGCAGCCGCAGCCGGCGCCCGGTCGAGGATCCGGCCGGCACGCGGACCTGGGCGCGGCCGGTCAGCGTGTCCAGGCGGACCTCGGCGCCGAGCGCCCCCTCCCAGGGAGCGACCGGCAGATCGGCGTAGAGGTCGCGACCGCGCACGCGAAAGCGCCGATGGGGCTTCAGCCGCACGCGCAGGTAGAGATCGCCGGCGCCGCTGTCGCCGGCGCCCGCGCCGCCCTGACGGGAGAGGCGTATCCGCTGTCCGTCGCGGACGCCGGCGGGGATCTCGACCGTGAGGTCGCGTCCGTCGCCGAGCGAGATCCGGCGTTTGCCGCCGGAGGCGGCCTCCTCGAGCGTCAGCTCGAGCACGGCCTCCTGGTCTGCCCCGCGCGTGGCGAAGCCGTTGGCGCTCGTATCGGCCCAGCCTGCTGGCGGACCGCGCCGCGCGCGGCGACCGAAGAGCTCCTCGAAGAAGTCACTGAAGTTGCCGTCGCCGAACTCCACGCGGACGTCGCCGAAGCCCCCGTTCGTGCCGGAGGCGGTCCCGAACCCGCTCGTGCCGGAGACATCCTCGCCGACTCTCCAGTTCGCGCCCAGGCGGTCATAGCGCGCGCGCTTGTCCTCGTCGCGCAGCACCTCATAAGCCTCGGAGATCTGCTTGAAGCGATCCTCCGCTCCAGGCTCTTTGTTGACGTCGGGGTGGTTCTTTCGCGCCAGTTGCCGGTAGGCGCGGCGGATGTCCTCTGCGCTTGCGTCGCGCGGCACGCCGAGCGTCTCGTAGTAGTCCTGGAAGGCGACGGCCATCAGCCCGGCGGGTCGGGTGAGCGTGCGACGACGACCTGCGCCGGGCGAATCACGCGACCACCGAGCGCGAAGCCCGATCGCACGACGTCGAGGACGCTGCGATCGGGCACGGCCTCGAGGGAGCGCGTGGCAACCGCCTCGTGGTGCTCGGGGTCAAACGGCTCGCCCGGTGCGCCGATCCGCTGCACGCCGTCGCGCGCCAGCACCGTGTCGATCTGTGCGCGGACGGCCAGCAGTCCCTCCCGACAGGGGCTGTCGTCAGCCTGCATGGCGGCGGCCCGGTCGACGCTGTCGGCCACCTCAAGCCAGTTGAGGAGCATGGATTCCCGCGCTTGCTCGATGAGCCGCTGCTGCTCACGCGCCGAGCGCTTGCGGTAGTTCTCGAGGTCGGCCCGGGCCCGGGCGTAGCGATCCTCGAGCTGGGCGAGCTCGAGCAGCGCATTCTGCAGCGGGTCGGAGTCATCGGCCGGCGTCGTCTCGTCGGCGCCGGGCGCGAGCCCGCGATCGAATCCGGACTCGCGCTCACCGGGTGTCCTCGCGTCGGGCGCCTCGGGCAACCAGCGCGCGTCAGTGTCGTGTGAACTCGGCATCGACGACCTCCTCATCGCCCTGCTCCTCACCGGCGTCCGCGCCGGCGCCGGCCCCGTCATCTGGGGTCTGTGCCGCGGCAGCGGCGCCGGCGGGCAGCGCTTGCGAGAGCTGTTGCAGCTCGGCGATCAGCGGGCGCACCCGGTCGAGGCCGGCTTGCTGCTCGATCGCGCTGCGCGCATCGGCGAGCAGCTGTTCGGCGCGCGCTTTGTCGTGCACGGCGACCCCCTCGCCGAGGTCGCCGATCAGGTGCTCGACCTGGTAGGCGAGCGAGTCGAGCTCGTTGCGCGCGTCGACCTCTTCGCGGCGCCGGCGGTCCTCGTCGGCGTGCGATTCGGCGTCTGAGACCATCCGCTCGATGTCGCTCTGGTCGAGGTTCGTGCTTTCGGAGATCGTGACCCGCTGTTCCTTGCCGGTCTGCTCGTCGCGCGCCGACACGTTGAGAATGCCGTTCGCATCGATGTCGAACGTGACCTCGATCTGCGGCACGCCGCGCGGGGCCGGCGCGATGCCCTCGAGGCGGAAGCGCGCGAGCTGGCGGTTGTCCGCGGCGAGCTCACGCTCGCCCTGCAGCACGACCACGTCGACCGCTGTCTGGTTGTCCTCGGCGGTCGAGAAGGTCTCCGTCCGCCGGGCGGGGATCGTGGTGTTGCGCTCGATCACCTTGGTCATGACCCCGCCCAGGGTCTCCAGGCCAAGGGATAGGGGCAGTACGTCGAGCAGCACGACATCCTCGACCTCGCCCTTGAGCACGCCGGCTTGGAGCGCCGCCCCGATGGCCACCACCTCGTCCGGGTTGACCGTCATGTTGGGGTCCCGGCCGGCGGTGAGGCGTCGCACCAGGGCCTGCACGGCCGGGATCCGGGTGGAGCCGCCGACGAGGATGACCTCGTCGATGTCGTCGGCCGTCAGCTTGGCGTCCGCCATTGCCTGCTGCACCGGACCCATGCACCGCTCCAGGAGATCGGCGGTGATCTGCTCGAAGGTCGAGCGCATGAGCGTGGTGTTGAGGTGCTTCGGCCCGTTGGCGCCTGCAGTGATGAAGGGC
>DATARK010000124.1:0-26828 GCA_036264175.1 Solirubrobacteraceae bacterium | reverse complement strand
CGATGGCCGGCGGGGAGAGACCGGCCACGGCCGTCAGCGCCGCGCGCCGCACAGGCGGGATGCCCTGTGCGTTGAGCAGTTAATTCCGTTAGCAGCGTCTGCCTCGCTTGCGAGCTTCTTGATCAACCCGACGAAGGCCTTTGACTGGCCCTTGAACAGCCCGTCGGCGGTCAACGCCTCGGCCGCGGCCGTCGCGGCACCCTGCGTCTCGGTGGGCGGAGGATCGAGACGGTCGGGAGCGATTTCTTCAGGAAGATCGTTGGCTCCGGCATGATCAGGTTTGTCTGGAACCGTGGACGGCCGAACGGGATTCGTTTCAGGTTCGGGAATTCGAGCCCATTGGTCGGATCGGTCAGCGGTGGTGTCAGGTTCGGCGGCGCTCACACTCACACCGCGAAGCTCGAGATGGCTCGCTCGAGTACCGCTGAGCGTTCCTGCCAGAGTCGGGCCGGGGCAGCGGCAACCACTACGTCGCTGAAGCCGTGGCCAGAGACCAGGCATGCAATCTCCTGATAGGTGGTTACCGAGGTGGTGTATGCGTCGATCACGCATGAGCCGCGTGCCGAACCGACTTGCGCATTGCGAGTGGCAGCGACGAGGCGCACATCGCGGGCGCCCTCGGCACGGTTTTTCTGGGGACGGAACCGACTCCAGTTGGTGAGCGTCTCGGCTCCCTGCTTCGGAGTCGCATTGAGGTAGGCGTCGATTCGGCCGCCGCTGTCGCGAAGCGCCACCGATGCCGTACCCGGATCGGTCTTGATCGCGATCCATCCCGGCGGGTATGCAAGTTCCGCCCCGTCGGAAATGCGAGCGACGCTCCAGCCCGCCGGCGGTGAGGCGGGCCGAAGCCATGCAAACGGACCGGACGCGCGCCGCGAGCTCGCACCCCCCGCGGCGACAAGAACGATTATCAGTGCCACCACGCCAACGCCGACAGCAGAGAGTGCCAGCAGGGCGCGCGTCCGTGCCATCGTCCTAAATGTCCCCGTCGCCGTCGCTCGGGCCGCCGTTGTTGTCGGCGTCGCCGTCACCGCCGTTGCCCTGCGGAATGCCACCTTCCGCGGGAGCTTCCGCCTTCGGGGCGGGGGCCGGCTTGGACGCGGGCTTGGGCGCTTCCGGTTCCGGAGCCGCCTTTGGTGCAGGCTTGGGCGCTTCTGGCTTCGCAACCCGCGCGGCGTGGTGCGAGCCTGAGTTCGAGCTCGACGGCTGGCCCACTCGGGCGCCTGCAACGGTCACGGCAAACCAGGAGCCGCCGAAGGCCGCGACGCCCTGGCCGTTGGTTTCACCGGGACCCGCGTCTTTTACGAACCGGTACAGCGGGTGACCGTCGTAGGTCACCTGCGTGGATCCATCGGCGCGCTTGGTGGTACCCAGCAACGAGGCGTTCGCAGCTGAGCTGGCCGTCGGCGCCCCGCTGGACGTCAGCGGCGGCCACGCGGTGGCGCACGCACCGGTGCATGTGCTCATCGAACTCGAGTCGCGCGTGAACAGGTAAAGCGTGCGCCCCTGCGAGTCGACGAGGATCGTCCCAAGGGCGGTGCTGGCGGTCCCGACGCTGGCGGGGGTCGAGGATGGCTCTGTCGTCGCAGCGGTCGAGGATGTCTTCGGCGCAGTAGCCGCCGTCGCCCCGCCACCACCGCACGCGGCGATGGCCAGCGGTGCGAGCGCAAGCCCGGCCGCGGTGGCGGCGATCGCTATTGGTTTGGACGGGTGAATCATGCGTGCTCCTTTGCATCGGGGGAAGGGTGGCCTCGGCCCCCGCCACAAACGACGGCAGGCTCACGATCACGTCTCAATGGTGAATGCGGGACTCGCATTTGTCGTCGGCTTGAGGGCGACTCTTTCCCCTGCTTCGCTCGATGCCCAACGAGCGACCGCCTACTCCCGGCGCGGTATCAGGCACGCGGGAGAGCGGGCACCCGGGCTGGAGCCACGCGATGGCATGCATGTGCACCTCGACCTGTCGCCGCCACGATCCGACGGCCAACCCGACTGCGCCGGCGGTATCGCCCGGCCCGCGCGGGTTACCAGACCCCACTACGGCTCTCGGCGTAGCAGCGCGAGCCCGGGGCCGCAGGTGGTGTAGGCAAAAGTGTCGTCGCCGAGCCGACGACATTTGCCACGCGGGGCGGAACTATCAAGAGGACCGGGAGTCGTGCAAAGCGAGCCCCGAACCAAAGGAGCGAAGATGACTCGCAATAGATCGAGACCGATTGGCGTACTGGGCACCGGCGGGCTCGCCGTGCTCGCGGCCGTGGTCGCGGGATGTGGCGGCGGAAGCGCAACCGCATCATCGTCTGGGCCTCCGAAGACTGCGAGCGGCCAGGCCGCAACCGTGGGCGTATCGAACACCCCCATCGGCAAGGCGCTCGTCAACTCCAAGGGCTTGACCGTTTATCTGTTCAAGGCGGACCGCGGCACGAAGAGCGCCTGCACTGGCGCATGCGCCAGTGCATGGCCGCCGCTGCTCGCGACGGGCAAGCCGAGCGTCGGCAGCGGCCTCAAGGCGTCGCTCATTGGCACGACCATGCGCACCGATGGGAAGACGCAGGTCACCTACAACGGCCACCCGCTGTACCTGTTCGCGCAAGATCATGAAGCAGGTGAAGCCAACGGACAGGGCGTGACGGCCTTCGGCGCCGCTTGGTTCGCGTTGGATTCGGCCGGAAACCAGGCCTCCGGGCAATCGTCAAGCTCGACCACCAGTGGGGGTGGCGGCCTTGGCTACTAACGCTCAGGCGAACGCCTTCGTAACCAAAGCGTCAAGCCCGTCGCGTTTTACGGCCGCCGCTGCGGCGGCCGTGCCCGCGGCTTATCTGCTCGGCGCGCTGATGCTGGCGGGCGAGGCGGCCGTGCACATTCAGCAGTACATCGTGATCTTCCATGTGGTGAAGTGGATCGGCCCGCTGTTCCTCGCAAATGCCGCGGCGTCCCTCACGGCGGTCGTCGCTCTCGCCTACGGGCGCACGCGACGACTCGCCGCCCTCGCCGGCGTCGCGATCTCCGTCACCGCGCTTGGCAGCCTCGTTGTCAGCTACGGCCACGGCCTCTTCGGGTGGCACGAGGGGGGATTCCGTACACCAGTGGCCGTGGTGACGGTTGCCGAGGTCGCGGCCATCCTGTTGCTCTCGGCGGCGCTCGCGGGGAGCGGTGGGCGCCGACGCTAGTACGCGAGCGGTCCGGACACTTCGGGCCCGCCCGCGTCCTGGCAAGGCCTCGGAAGACGATCCGAAACCGTATGCAAGCCGGTGAACAGAGGGTTCGGACCCATGCGGGCCGTGGGCGCATGAGCGCGGTTTCCAAAGCCCCGGTCCGGCTATGGCGACTGTTCGAGCGGCTGACCCGGCTCGGCTTCCCCAAACGCTTTCCGATCATCCAGTTCCCCAACGCGTCGCTCATCATCGCGTTCGTCGCCGGCATGGCTGCCGCGAGGACCGACGGCCTGGGTCACGCCTACGCGCAATCCGTGGCCTACCTCTCCCTTGCCGTTTGGGCTTACCTGGAGCTCGTCTCGGGTGTCAACTGGTTCCGGCGTCTGCTCGGCATCGGATACATAGCTTCCACGACCGTGCACCTCGCCCTGGCGTTGCACAACTAGGAGCTGTGGCGCGGTGTAAGTCCATCAAGGGCACACCGCGGAGGTCGCAGCACAAAGAATCACCCTCAGGCCGACGACAAGCGCGACTCCGCGAGGCAACATTCCATGCTTGGCCCCGCCGTTCGACGATCGCGACGAGACGGAGCTGAACTGTTCGGGCGGATCCTGGTTGACTCGCGCGGTCGCACGCTCTATGAGTTCAGCAAGGACTCGCGCACGCGCGGCGCGTGCTTCGCTGTGTGAGCAAACAAAGGAGCAGTCATGTCTGGACCATTCATCTTCATAGCCACGAACCGGCTCAAGGAAGGCAAGCTCGCAGACGAGCGAAAACGGGTTCCGGGCCTGTGCGATTTCATCGAGGCGAATGAGCCGCGACTGATTGCCTTCAACGAGTACGCAAACGAGGACGGCACCGAAGTGGGAGTAGTCCAGGTCCATCCTGATGCCGCGTCGATGGAGTTCCACATGCAGGTCGTTGCCGAGCGGGCCGCCCATGCGTACGCGGAAACGCTCCAGGCCACGACAGGTATCCAGCTCTACGGGCCTCCCAGCGAGGCCGTGCTTGAGACGCTGAGTGGGCAGGCGGGTGCTGGCGTGCCCCTCACGATCATGCGCCACCACCTCGGAGGGTTCACGCGTGCCTGAAGGCGCTCGATCGCAGTAAAGCGACCACACGACGAACTTCGCCGGGGACCGTGGGCGCCTCGCCGCCGAAGCCCCGGCCTGAAATCCAGCGTTGGCTGAGGCGCCCGTAGGCCGCTATCCCGCTATCCCGTCGCGCCCTGGCGCGCCGTGGCGGCGTGCGGGTTGCCGTAGAGCCGACCGCCACGCAGAACTCGTCGCGAGCTGGCGGGCCGGCTGCGTCGGCAGCCCCGCCTACTCGCCGATGCGACCAGCGGCCCCCAGGGTGATTGGTCCGGGCTAGAGTGCTTGCGATGGCGATCACTGCACACATCGTCGTGGCAGACGCCGAGCGCGCGGTCGCTTTCTACCGCGACGCGTTTGCCGCCGAGGAGCTGTCGCGCATACCGGTGCCGGACGGCCGCCTCATGTCGGTCCAGTTGGGCATCGGTGAAGCGATCTTTCACCTCGCCGACGAGTTTCCAGAGATGGGTGTGCTCGGCCCCGGGTCCATCGGCGGAACGGCAGTGGTGCTGGCGCTCGACGTGCCGGACGCTGACGCGGCGTTCGCGAAAGCAGTGGCAGCTGGCGCCACGATACGCCAGCCGGTCGCAGACATGTTCTGGGGGGACCGGCACGGCCAGCTCGAAGACCCGTTCGGGCACCGCTGGAACATTGCGCAGCACATTCGTGACGTGCCGCACGATGACGTCGTCGCGGCCGCTGCTCAGGCCTTTTCCTGAGCCGTTCGCGTGACAGCCGATGAGCACCGTCTCGGGAGGGCCAGCCACAGAGAGGAACGTGTCCTCGCTCGAGCTTTTCTTCGACCTCGTGTTCGTCTTCACGATCACGCAATTGACGAACGTGCTCGTGCATGCGCTCAGCTGGAAGGGACTTCTTCAGGTCTCGCTGATGCTCGGCCTGATCTTCTGGATGTACGGCGGCTACGCGTGGCTTACGAACTCCGTTGCGCTCGACCGGATCACGCGCCGCCTGACGCTGCTGGGGGGCATGGGCGGATTCTTCGTCGTTGCTCTGGCGATACCGGGAGCGTTCGCGGGGAGTGGGACGGCGTTCGGGCTCGCCTACATCGCCGTGGTCCTCATCCACATGGGCATGTTCGCCCGCTCCTCACCGCTCGGGGCGGCCCGGGCAATTCTCGGCTTGCTTCCTTTCAACTTCTCGACCGCGCTGCTCGTCCTCGCCGGCGGGCTTCTCGGAGGCACTGTGCAGTACGCGCTGTGGGCGGCTGCGTTCGTTCTCGAGTGGGTCTCGCCGAAGCTGATCGACGACTCGGGCTTCGTGATCGAGGCCACGCATTTCGTCGAGCGCCACGGCCTGGTGGTGCTCGTGGCGATCGGCGAGTCCGTCGTCGCGGTGGGGATCGGAGCGTCGCGGCTCGACGTGAGCGTCGAGCTCGTCGCTGCGGCGATCCTTGGCCTGGCGATGAGCGCCTGCCTGTGGTGGTCCTACTTCGGCTTTGACGACGAGTCGGCGCGTGAGGCGATCGCGGCCGCGCCGGTTGAGCGCAGACCGCAGCTGGTCATCGACGCATACGGGTACTGGCATCTGCTGATCCTGATCGGGATTATCGCGATCGCGTTCGCGCTGAAGACCGTTGCGGCGCAAGCGTTCAGCGTGCTGCCGCAAGCGCAGGCGATCGCGCTCGGCGCCGGCGCGTCGGTCTTCCTGCTCGGTGAAGCGCTGTTTCGGCGAACGCTGAGAATCGAGGGGGCGGCGCCCCGCGTGCTCGCGTCAATGCTGGCGCTTGCGACGATCCCGCTCGGCACCGAGGCGTCGGCGGCAACTCAGCTCGTCGTGCTCGTAGCGCTGTTTGTCGCGATGCTGGCTTACAGCGACCGTTCATAGTCCGCAACAGCCGAAGTATGCGCGCAGCCCACGAAACACTGTGGCTCATGATCGGCCGGCAAGCTCGCAGGCCGATGAGTTTGGCGACGAACGCCGGTCGGAGTTGGCGAATCGGCGAAAGGAGACATGATGAGCGAGTCCAACAACACAGCAGCGCGCGAGCGCCTGCAAGCGCTGGTCGGCGAATGGACGATCGAAGCGATACCTCCAGGCGGTCCGCCGTGGCCGGGCGGGGGACGGGTCGTCTTTGAGTGGCTCGAGGACACGCCGCTGCTCGTGGAGCGCTCCCACGTCGACGTTCCAGAGGCTCCGGACGGCGTCGCGGTGATCGGCTGCGACGGAATGAACGACACCTATCACCAGCTCTATACCGACGAGCGCGACGTCCAGCGGATCTATGAGATGAGCCTGCAAGGCGGGGTGTGGAAGCTGTGGCGAGACGGCGAGCCGTTCTGCCAACGCTTCTGCGGCACCTTCTCAGAGGACGGCCTGACGATCGACGGTCGCTGGGAGACGTCTGAGGACGGCACGGACTGGAGCACCGACTTCGACCTGATCTACACGCGAGTCGTCTAGGTGGCCGCGCTGCTGGCTCTGGCGGCCGCGCTCGGCTACGGCACCTCGGACTTCGCGGCGGGACTTGCCAGCCGCCGCTATGCCTCTGGCCCGGTCACCGGGATGGTCCAGTCGCTGACGCTGCTGACGGCTGGGCTGGCCCTGTTGCTGTTTCACGGCGCCGGCCCGAGCGAGGCGGTGCTCGCATGGGGGGCGCTGAGCGGGCTCGGGACGGCGCTCGGCACGCTGTCGCTCTATCACGGCCTGTCCGTGGCTCGCGTGAGCACCGTCGCAACACTCTCGGCGGTGCTGACCGCCGTCATCCCGGTGGTCGTCGGCTTGGCGCTCGGCAACCGTTTGGGCATCGGAGCCGTGGTCGGCATCGGCGTCGCGTTCCCGGCGATCGGGTTGATGTCCTGGGAGCCTCGATCCGACGCTCGGCGCGCCGAACGCGCGGGCGTGCTCTACGGGCTGCTCGCCGGCGTCGGCTTTGCGCTGCTGTTCATCGCGCTGGACCGGGCCGGCACGAAGGCCGGCGCCTGGCCGCTGATTCCCGGGCAGGCGATCGCGCTCTTGCTGATCGCCCCATTTGCCTACCGCGGTCTGAACGCCGCCGGCGGTCCTTCGCGATCGGCCATCCAGCTGACGCTCTGCGCCGGCGCGCTCAGCGGAATCGCCAACCTGCTGTTCCTCGCGGCGACCGGGCGCGGAGAGCTGGCCATCGTCGCGGTGCTGACGTCGCTGTATCCCGCGGCGACCGTGGTGCTCGCGCGCACCGTCCTACACGAGCACTGGACACGGGCACAAGTCGCCGGGCTGATCACGTCGGCCGCGGCGATCGTTCTTGTCAGCACTGGTTGAGCTTGCGCTAGGTCTGACGAGCGGGCTCGCTGGCCGTGGTGATCGCCACACGCGCGGCGCTCCACTCGCGCAGAAAGCCGTCCACGTCGTCGGCATCCAGCGGCCGCGCGAACAGGAAGCCCTGTCCGCTGTCGCAGTCCTGCTCGCGCAACAGCGTCAGCTCGCGCTGCTGCTCGATGCCCTCGGCGAGCGTCTCGATGGAGAGTGCCTTGCCGAGCTGCACGAGCGTACGCATCAGCGTCTCGCCCTCCGGGTTGGCGGTCAGCTGCGCGATGAACGAACGGTCGATCTTCAACGAGTCGACCGGAAAGCGCTGTAGGTGCGCCAGCGAGGAGTAGCCGGTGCCGAAGTCGTCGATCGCGATGTGCACGCCAAGCTGCTTGATCGCGCCGAGCCTGCGCGCGGTCTCCTCGACGTTGCGCATCAGCGCGGTCTCGGTGATCTCCAGTGTGAGCGCGCCCGGCTCGAGGCCGCTTACGCTCAGGGCGTCGCGCACCTCTCCGAGCAGGTCGTCGCGGTCGAGCTGACGCGCGGAGACGTTGACGGCGATGCCCAGCTCGTGTCCCTGCTCGCGCCAGCACGCGCCCTGGGCGCAGGCTTGCTCCAGCACCCAGCGACCGACCTCTCTGATCATGTCGGTCTGCTCGAGCACCGGAATGAAGTCGCCCGGCTGAACCACGCCGCGCTCGGCGTGCCGCCAGCGCAGCAGCGCCTCCATGCCCTTCGGGTTCATCTCGTGCAGGTCGAACGTCGGCTGATAGGCGAGAAAGAACTCGTCATTGGCCAACGCATGGCGTAGGTCGGACTCGAGCTCGCGCTGCGTCTGCTCGACGTCCTGCATGCCCGACTCGAAGATCACGTAACGGTCCTTGCCGTCCCACTTGGCGCGATACATCGCGATGTCAGCGTCGCGCAGCAGGTCCTCGACCCTCGCGCGCGCACCCGTGGCGATGCCGATGCTGGCGGTCACTCTGACGGCCGTGTCGCCGACGTGAAAGGGCTCTTTGATCGCTTCCAGCAATCGCTCTGCGACCAGCTCGGGGCCTGCCGAGAGCGCGAGGTCGTCGGCGATCACCACGAACTCGTCGCCGCCGACGCGCGCCAGACCGTCAGAGCCGCGCAGCACGCCGTCGAGCCGGCGCGTGAGCGTCCGCAAGATCTCGTCGCCGGCAGCGCGTCCAAGCGAGTCGTTGATGCCCTTGAAGTCGTCGACGTCGATCGACAACGCCGCCACCGGGTTGCGATGGCGGCGCGAGCGCACGACCATCTGCTCGCCACGGTCGAGAATCAGCGTGCGGTTCGGCAGCCCGGTCAGCGGGTCGTGCGTGGCCATGAAGGCCAGCTCCTCCTGACGCCGCGCAAGCTCCTCGTCGGTGCGCTGGCGCTCTGACTCGAACTCCTCGCACATCTTCACCAGCGTCACATCCAGCGTTACCTGAACCATCGCGCGCGCCTGCGCCAGCACCTCCTTGGGCACGCCCAGCTGGCTGGCGCTGTCGCGCAGCACGTCGTTGACGCAGTCGCGCCAGTACAGGCAGCGCCTGGTGACCTCATGCAGCGATGCCGCCCGCTGCGCCGCCAGCTGCCCAAAGATCTGCCAGGCTTCGTGTCCGGCGTCCAGCCCGTCCTCGGGGCGGCCGCCGGACAGCCAATCGGCGACGGTAGTCGTCGCGAGCACGCAGATCCGCTCAAAGCTCTCGCGTACGAACGGCGGCCCCAACGGTGCGCCCGAGTCGGCGGCGCGTGCGACCGTTTGCGCGCGCACCTCGTCGCTGCGCTCGTGCAGCGCCTCGCCGAGGCGGCGCACGTCGGCCTGTGAGGGTGCGGTGGGGAGCGTCGTCGGCTGTGTTGTCACCACCAGAGCGTCGGTTCGCGGCGCTTGTGACTTGAGTCGCAAGCCGGCTGCTCGGCGAGTCTCGTCCAGCGCGCCGAGCTCAGAAGAGCCATGCACCCAATGTGCGCCCCAGCGCAGCCGCGCCGACGCCCAGCACGAGGCTCACGAGCACGTTGGACAACGCCGCGCGAACCCAGCTGGCCTCGGCGAGCCGTTGCGTCTCGAACATCCACGTCGAGAAGGTCGTGTAGGAGCCGAGCGTCGCCGCGCCGCACAGCAGCAACAGGTCGCCGCCAGCGGCGGCGCCGGCGAGCACGCCAAGCAGCAGCGAGCCGCTGACGTTCACGACTAGAACACCCAACGGCAGATCGCCGCCCGATAGGGCCGTGACGAACGAGACGAGCGCGAAGCGCGCGCTCGCGCCGACGCCGCCGAGCAGCGCCACGCCGAGCCATGTCCAGACGCTCATGCGCGCCTCCACGCACGGCGTACCAGCACGGTGCCGGCAACAATCGCCAGATAGCCGGCCGTCACGCTCGCCAGCCCATAGCCCGCCGCCAGGTCCCAGCGCTGGCGATCGATCATCTGCAGCAGCTCGATCTGCATCGTCGAGAAGGTCGTGTATGCACCGCAGAAGCCGATGCCCAGCAGCGGCGCCAGGTAGCGGTCGCGAAGACGCAGCTGAACGTGCGTGGCCACGCACGCAAGCGTGAACGAGCCGCTGACGTTGATCGCGAACGTGACCCACGGCCACGCGCCTGCGCTCGCGGGAAACGAGCGCGCGAGCCATACGCGCAACAGTGAGCCCGCCATTCCTCCTAGGAAGATCGCTGCGATCTGACTTCGATCCAGATGTGGCATGTGCCCGTCGACTCCTCTCGCGGCTTGCGCAAAGACCTCGCAAAAGGGGCCATCAGCCCTTGTGTCCCGGTGGGCGGTTCGCAGCGCGCGTCCTAGCGCGCTCGCGTCAGGGCTCCATCTGACGCGCCGAACTGTAGCGAGCGAGCGCAGCGTCGCTTGCAATACGCGGCACATAGCGGCCACCCGCGCCGCGCGTCAGCCGGCCAAGCAGCTCCAGCTCGCTGAGTGCCTGCAGCAGCTCTCCGGCATCCTCGCCGGCGCGCGTCAGCTTCTGCGGTGTGTCCTCGCCGGCTCCGACGCGCTCCAGCACCTCGCCCAGGCGCGACTCCAGGCCGTCGCCCGCCCACGGCGGCGCGACACGCCCCTTGCCGGCCTGAGCGCCGACGCCGCCGAGCAGGTCCAGCACGTCAGACGCATCTCGCACTAGGCGCGCGCCATCTCCGAGCAGCGCGTTCGTGCCGCGCGAAGCGCGCGAGGTCACGCGGCCGGGAACCGCCGCGACCTGTCGGCCCAGCGAAGACGCGATGCGAGCCGGAGCAAGCTCGCGCGGCGTGTCGTCGGCCTCGACAACGATTGTCAGCTCGGCCAACGCGGCAACGATGCGCGCGCAGGCCGCTCTGCTCCAGCGCCTCGCAGCCGTGCCGCAGGGCAGCTCGCTGACCGCCGCACCTTCGTGTTCTACGCGCCGCAGCAGCTCCCTGCGGCGGGCAGGCGGTGGCATGTCGGCCCCGGCGGACAGCACCGCGATCGCCGTACCGCGTGCTTGCACCGCGCCTTCCAGCGCGGCTCGCGCGATGCCGTCGGCCAGCTCGGCGACGACCGTCAGACCGCTCGCGGCCAGTCCCCGTGCGATGCCGCCGGCGAGCTCGATTCCGTAGTCCGTCGCGCGAGTCGTCCCGACGAGCGCGACGACCGGACCCTTGGTCAGGCGCACAAGACGCTGCGCATCGCCGGTCACGAACAGCGTCGCCGGGGCGATCGGATCGTGCAGCGCCGGCGGATAGCGGCGGTCGTGGCGGCAGATCTCGACGACCGCGGCGCGCCCAGCGAGCTCGCTGGGGGAGAAGCCCGCGTAGGCGGCACGCAGCTCTGCGCGCCGCCTGCCGCCCAGTGCGGCGATCAACTGCTTGTCGCGCAAGCCGAGCAGCTCGATCAAGCGCCCGTCGGCGCGGCAGTTGCAGTCAAGCGGACCGGCCAGCTGCGCCAACAGCCAGCTGCGACGTAGACAACACGCGCACGCCGCGCCGGCTCGCGTCGGTGGGCTCATGCCGCGCGTCTACTGCTCGGGCTCGGATCGCCGCGCAGCGCGAGCGCCGAGCCGACGTCGCGAGCACGCACGCGCGCGCATCCGTTGAGGTCGGCGATCGTGCGCGCGACGCGAAGCACACGATGCGTGCCTCGCGCGCTGAGCATGCCCCGCTCGCCCGCCGCGCGCAGCATCCTCTCGCCACGCTCGTCCAGCGAGACGCGCCTGATCAATGTCGCCGCGTCCATCTGCGCGTTCACGCTGACCGCCTCACCGCGCAGTCGCGCGGCCTGGCGCTCGCGTGCGTCAGCCACCAGCTCGCGCGCCTGCTCGGAGCTGATCGATCCCGACGCGGCGAGTTCCGGCTCGGCGCCGAGATCCAGCCGCGCGAGCACGTCGATGCGATCCAGCAACGGTCCGCTGAGGCGTCTTCGGTGCCGCGCGAGCTCGGCCTCGCCGCATTGACAGCGATCGCCGACGCCGGCGTAGCCGCACGGGCACGGGTTTGTCGCCGCAAGCAGCATGAAGCGCGACGGGTAGATCGTCGAATGCCGCGCTCTGACGATCGCCACCCGCCCGTCCTCGAGCGGTTGGCGCAGCGCCTCCAGCACCGGGCGCGCGAACTCCGAGAGCTCGTCGAGGAACAGCACTCCATGATGCGCCAGCGCCACCTCGCCGATCGAGCCCCGCTGCGCTCCGCCGAGCAGCCCCGCCGTGGTGATCGAGTGATGCGGCGCGCGCCACGGCCGTTCGCTGATCAACCCGGCCCCAGCGAGTCCGGCGATGCTGCGCAGGCGCGTCACATCGATGGCCTCGGCACGGCTCAACGGGGGAAGGATCGAGGCAACGCGCTGGGCGAGCATCGTCTTGCCCGTTCCCGGCGGTCCGCTGAGCAGGCAGTTGTGCGCGCCCGCGGCGGCGATCACCAGCGCGCGCACGGCGTGACCCTGCCCGTGCACTTCGCTCAGGTCCGGGCCCGCAGGCCGCTTTGGCTCGAGTGCCTGCGACCGCGGTGGCGGCGTCGGCGGCGTGTCGGGCGTGCCGCCGGCGAGTACGCGCACGGCGCTATCCAGCCGCTCGACGGGCGCGACGTCGAGCTCGTCGATCAGCCGCGCCTCGCGCGCGCTCACGGCGGCGAGGACGAGCGTGCCGAGGTCCAACTGACGCGTGGCCTGGGCGACGGCGAGTGCTCCGCGACACGCCGACACCTCGCCGTCGAGCGCGAGCTCGCCGAACAGCACGTGGCCGTCGAGCTGCTCGCGCGGAATCTGCCCCGCGGCGGCGAGCAGCGCGCAGGCGAGCGCCAGATCGAGCGCCGCGCCAGCCTTCGGCACGTCGCCCGGAGCCAGGCTGGCTGTTATGCGCCTGGCGGGAAACTCAAAGCCCGAGTTGAGAATCGCCGAGCGCACGCGTTCGCGCGCCTCGCGCACGGCAGCGTCCGCGAGCCCGACGATCGTGAACGCGGGCAGCCCTGCGCGCACGTCGACCTCGACGGTCACATGTCGCGGCGTGAGCCCTTCGATGGTGAAAGTGTGAGCCCGCGCGAGCATCCTTCATGTGCTCCTCCGTGTTGCTGTTTGTCGGAGACGAGCACGCTACGTGGGGCTTGGGATGAGACTCTCGGCGGTGATGGCGGGCCCAACGCAGAACACCCCGATCGTGGACCGCATCGGGGTGTTCGGAGCCTCGGCGTATACGTGGACCAGGCGGCCCAGTCCAGCTACATGCCGTCTGGATGGCGGACGACGTAGCCGCCTGTGGAGCCGACAGAGCTTGCCCAGCGCGAGCCGCTTTCCTGCTGGGCGATCGTGTCGAAGCGTTTGCCGTCGACGACCATGAATGCGTGTTCGGCGTTCGCGTAGATCGTGATGTGCTGACCCGGCCCGGCTTCGCCGTATGACTCCAGCTGTGAGGAGTCCTCGGGCGCGCTGAGCAGGCCGCCGCCGTGCAGCGCGTAGGACACGGAGCCCGAGCAGTCATATCCGGCCGACTGGAAGGAGCCGTGGCCGCCGCCGTACACGTACGGCCGCGTGGCGATTTCATCGCCGGCTGCGATCACGCGCGAGACGACGCTCGAGCCTTCGCTGGTCGAGCTCGACGATTCGGGCGACCCAGAGGAGCCGTGCGAAAGCGCCGAGTGCGGCGGCTTGAGCGTTTGCTCGCCGCTGACGCCGAGCACGCTCCAGGTCGAGGGCCCGACGACGCCGTCGACCGTCAGGCCGTGGCGT
This sequence comes from Solirubrobacteraceae bacterium, assembly GCA_036264175.1. GTDB lineage: Bacteria > Actinomycetota > Thermoleophilia > Solirubrobacterales > Solirubrobacteraceae > Palsa-744. Next base: position 13,155 of record DATARK010000124.1, on the reverse strand, counting down.
GCCTGCAGGCGACGGACGGCCGCCTCGGTTTCCGGACCGAAGTTGCCGTCGGTGCTCAGCTTCAGCCTGGCCTGCAGGCGCGTGATCGCGTCGCCGCCTGACGAGGAGCCTTCGCCTTCGCCTTCGGAGGAGGATCCGCTGGTGTCAGCGACGGTCGCGCGCGTGGAGTCGTGGTGGGTCATAGCAGAGGCCGGAGGAGTCAGCGTTTCCTCGCCGCTGACGCCGAGCACGCTCCACGTCGCCGGTCCGACCACGCCGTCGACCGTCAGGCCGTGGCGGGCCTGCAGGCGACGGACAGCCGCCTCGGTTTCAGGGCCGAAGTTGCCGTCGGTGCTCAGCTTCAGCCTGGCCTGCAGCCGCGTCACCGCACTGCCACTCGAGCCGCCTTCTTCAGAGGAGCTGACGTTGACGGCGTCACGACGCACGCCGGCGCTCGTCGCGCTCGCATGCGAGCGCAGCGCGGCGATCGTGGCCGGGCCGACGATGCCGTCGACGGTCAGCCCTCTGCTGGACTGGAACGAGCGCACTGCTTCTTCGGTCTGCGGACCGTACACGCCGTCGGCCGGGATGCCGAGCGCTTCCTGCAGCATTTCGACCTGACGTCCATGGCTTTCGGAGTTCAGCGAGATCGTGTGTTCGGTCGTGGTCGCCGGTTCGCTGCCGGTGGCCGCCATCGCCGAGCCGCCGTCTGCGAGCGTCGCCGTGGGGCCGACCGTCAGCGCCGCCAGGGCGCCGAGCGAGAGGCGTTTGGCGCGCGTGCCGCTGGGCACGAAGCGCAGCTCGGCGGCACGGCGGCGAGCGCGCGAGCGCCCGAGCGAGAGGTCCCATGGATCGGCGACGGCGAGGTCGCGGCGCTCGCTCGTGAGCCTGCCCGACAGCAGCGAGGCTACGCCGAACGGGTCCAGACCATGGCGCGACGTCGACTGACGCAGCGAGGCGCCGCGCTTGGGCGCGCGGCGCGCACGAGCGCGGCGTGCGCGAGAGCGCTCCAGCGAAGCGTCCCAGGGGTCCACGACAGCAAGATCACGTACGAATCCCGGCATGCAAAGGCGTCCTTTCTCACATTGCTTGGCGCCTACGGGGTTAGCTGTCGGGCTCGCGTAACTTCTACGCTACGCCACACTGGTGGCGACTCGCCCCCGCAGCCTGTCGGCTGCATTGGGTCCCCCGCTCCTTCACCCCTTGAGGTCAAGGACTCGGCACGAACGCGCTGCAAACTAGCATGTTTTTCTGCAAGATGCATCGCATAGGGAGGTTTGCAAAGGTTCTTGCCGACGCCCGGCCAACGCGTCGGTCGACGGACAAAACGACGCCGGCGAGTGCGCGCTGCGTCGCGGCCGGCGGATATCGGCGCCGTGCTCAGCAGGCGCGCCGGCGCGCGGGCGCTGGTAACTTCGAGCGCTGATGCGCCGCGACGGACTGAACTTTCGCCTGCTGCTCTCGCTCGTCGCGCTGGTCGTCGTCGCGGGTGTGATCGCGCTCGTCGCGAGCGGCAACTCGTCGAAGTCCACGACGAAAACGACCGCTGCACTCGGGCACAGCGCCTACAAGGCCGAAGCCGAGCTGTCGCCGCCGGCGCCCGCCCCGCCGATCGTGCTGCGCAACTACCTCGGCAAGGAGGTCAACCTGAGCTCCTTCCGCGGCAAGGCCGTGCTGGTGACGTTTCTGTACACCAACTGCCCGGACATCTGCCCGCTGATCACGTCCAACCTGCGCGTCGCGCAGAACCTGATGGGGGCGAAGGTCGCCTCCAAAGTGCAGATCATCGCCGTGTCGGTCGACCCCAAAGGCGACACCAAGCAGGCCGTGGCCAGCTTTCTCGCTCACCACGAGATGACCGGGCGCATGCAGTACCTGGTCGGCTCTGCGCACGAACTCGCGCGCGTGTGGAAGGCCTGGGGCGTGGGCTCCGAACGGGACGCCAACCAGCCGCAGTTCATCAACCATTCGGGCCTGATTTACGGCATCACCGCGTCGGGCAAGCGCACGACGCTCTACTCGGCGAGCTTCAAGCCGGCCGACGTGGCCCACGACGCGCCGCTGCTCGCCGCCAACTGAGCGCGTGCGTCGAGCGATGGGGCGTCGCCGTCTGCTGCTGATCTCCGCGGCGCTCGCGGCGGCGGTCGCGGCGCTGGTGATCTTCGGCTTGGCATCGAGCAAGTCCGGCCCCGTCGGACGGCGAGCGCCGGCGCTGCCCAGCGAACACTTGGCAGGCTCGCCGGCGACGCTGCACAGCATGCTTGTGACGGCGCACGGACGCGCGACGCTGATCACCTTCTGGGCGAGCTGGTGCGGGCCGTGCGCCAAGGAGGCGACGGCGCTCGAGCGCTTCTCGCGCAGTGCGGCCGGCCGTGGGCGGCTGGTGGGCGTCGATTGGAGCGACGCGCTGTCGGGGGCGCGGTCGTTCGTGGCCCGGCACGCCTGGACGTTTCCCGTGCTGCGCGACGCCGAAGGCACGGTCGGCAACGACTACCGCCTGACGGGTCTGCCGACGACCTTCGTGCTCGATGGCTCCGGGCACATCCGCTCGGTGCTGCGCGGGCCGCAGGACGCCGGCACGCTCGCGCAGGCGATGGCCAGCGTGTCCGAGTCCTAGCTGCGCGCCACCTTGCGGCAGCGCCCGGCCAGCGCTTGCGCACGTCTTCGGCCAGCCGTCGCTGGGCTCGGCCGGGCGCGTGCTTAGGATTGGCGGGTAGCCAAGGCCGCGACATTCCGGCGAGCGCCGCGACACAGGGGTGTCTCGCGTGCGGCGCAGGCTCTAGGCTGTAGGCATGTGCAGAAACATCAGAACACTCCATAACTTCGAGCCAGCGGCAACCGATGGCGAGGTCCACGACGCGGCGCTTCAGTACGTGCGCAAGATCAGCGGCTCGACCAGGCCTTCGCAGGCCAACGTCGAGGTCTTCGAGCGCGCTGTGCAGGAGATCGCGCTGGCGACCGAGCGCCTGCTCGACGGCCTGGTGACGACCGCGCCGCCGAAGGATCGCGAGGCCGAGGCGGCCAAGCGCCGGGCGCGCTCGGCGCAGCGCTTCGCGGCTTAGTCGATCGCCCGACGATCAGCTGACGATCTCGCGGATCGCCTCGACCGCCTGCGGCTCGGCCGGCAGGTCGGCGAGCGTCGCGGCGACCTCGGCTGCCACCGCGATGGTCGTACCGGGCGTCTCGCCCAGCCAGCGTGCCAGCCAGCGACAGGCCCACAGGTCGTAGTCGGGTCCCTCGGCGGCGACCAGCGCAACCAATCCGAGCGCCAGCGGCAGGCCGATCGGCCGGCGCTCGCGCGCGATGTCCTTAGCGATGCCGATCGCTATGTCCAGTTCACGCCGCTCGATCGCGCCTTCCAGCTCGCGCACCGGGCGGTAGGGGCCAACTCCCATCATGCGAACGCATGTTCGCATACAGACGCACCGGTCTGCAAAAGTCAGGCGCCTACAGGGCGAAATCGCCCGCGCGGGCGCGGCGCGCGGCGGCGATATCCGGAGCGCGAGCGCCACGGACGTCGCCGCTCGCAGTCCGAGCGGTCGTCTCCGACTGTGCCTAGATGCCGATTGCGCGGCGCACGCGCGAGCGAATCGCCAAGCGATAGAACACGTCTGCCAGCAGTGCCACTAGTGTGACCTGACGCATATGCGTCGTCGCCGTAGCCCGGTTCGGCCAATGCGCCGCCGCCGAGCGTGCTTTCCCCATAGTCATCCCTGACTCCCTCGTTTTCTCGTCCGGCGCCCCGGCCTGACGATCTGTTGTCTCCCGCGATGGAGTGTAAATCGGCGCGAAGCCGTGTCAAGCCGTGAGCGCGCGACTGCACGCGCTCGGGTCTCGGCGGCGACCCCTAGATGCTCGGCGGCTGAATCGGCCCCGGCGTGGGCAGATCCGGTCCAGGAATCGGCGGCGTCGGGTCCGGGCGCGGCACCGGCGGCTCGGGCATCGGCTCGGGCGGATGCGGCGTGCCCGGAATCGGCGTGTCCGGCTGCGGCGTGGGTGGCGTCGGATCGGGAGCCGGAGTCGGCGGGATGGGCGTCGGCGGCGACGGCTCGGGCTGCGGGATCGCTGCGCGCGACGTCGCGATTCTCGGTGGTGCGTATCGGCTCATCTCTTGTGCCTACCCGTATGTTGACCCGGCCAACGCTTCGCGCATAAAGTCGTCGGCGCCACCGCCGGGTCACGCGTCGAGCGACGGCGCTTCGGCGGCGAACGCGGATGGCGGCCGATGTGTCAGAGCGTGCGCAGGCGGGTACTGCGAGAACATGACTGAGAAGCGGCGCGAGATCGACTGGAGCGGCGCCGAGGTCGAGCATGGGACGGTCGTTGTGGCGCTGACGGGCAGCGCCTCGAAGGACTGGAGCGAGCGTTTTGAAGGAGTGGCGAAGCTGCTGGGGCAGGGCAACACAGACTGGGGTGAGGTCACTCTGACGAAGAAGGCGATCAAGGTCGCCGACCTGCAGCCCGGCGCCGAGCACGATCTGCGCCACTTCTTGGAGAGCGTGGTCGTACAGGTGAACTCGGAGTTCGTCGCCAAAGTGGACGAGCAGGCCGCCGAACCCGACGATCCACAGGCGGCACAGGACTCGACGATGACCGACAGGCTGCGCTCGTTCTCAACGCAGGACGAGCTGGAGTAGCTGTCGCCAGAGCGCTAAGGCGACGGCGAGGGCGCCGGCGGTTTGACGATGGTTGGCGGTTCGAGCAGCGCCGGAACGTGCTTGAGGTCGAGGAAGTCGGCGACGGTGCGCGCGTTTGCATCGCGGTTGGTCAGCGCCGGCAGGTTCCACTTGGCCTCGATCGTGGCGAGCACGGAGGTGTGGTCGTGCACGACGTTGGTGATGCCGTTGGGCTTGGAGTAGGGCGAGGCGACGATGCCGGGCACGCGCGGGCCATAGAGGTCATAGCCTCCGGGTGCATCTCCCGCTTCCAGGCGTGGAGGAATGTCGTCGGGCGCGATCGCGGCGGGCGGTTTGACGTGGTCGTAGTAGCCGCCGTGCTCGTCGTAGGTGTAGATCAGCAGCGTGCGCGGCCAGGCGGGCGAGTTGAGCACGGCGTCGACTGCCTGGTAGGCCCAGTACTCGCCGTAGGACATGTCCTGTTCGGACTCCTCGTCGCCGCCGGTCGTGTTCAGCGGGCCGGTGATCGGCGCGAGCTGCGGCAGCGCCGAGAGCGGCCCGCCGACGTCGGTGAGCGCGCCGAACTCCGGGTCGACGAAGCTGACCGACGGCAGGCCGCCGGTTTTGCAGTCGGCGAGGAACTGCGCGAACGGCGCGAGGTTCGTCGGGTATTTTTCGACGATCGAGGGGATGATGCCGGTCTGCGGAAGGTCGGTGAAGTAGTTGCGCCAGCTGACGCCGTAGGTCTGCAGACGGTCGAAGATCGTGCCGTTTGGCGGCGGCGCGTCTTTGAGGCTTTCGGTGTCGGTGGCGATGTCGCCGTAGGCGGTGGCGGCCATCAGGAAACGGCGGTTGGGGTAGGTCTGGCACGGCGCCGAGCAGAACCAGCGGTTGTTCAGCGTGAACGAGCGCGCGAAGGAGTAGGCAAACGGCAGCACGTCTTCGGTCCAGTAGCCCATCGGCTCGTTGTTGCCGACAGACTCGACGAAGCCGTTCATCTTGCCGCCGTTGATCTGCTGGTGCGTTGCGTTCCACGTCTGCGTGACGCTCGGCGCCTGCGCGGTGGTGGGCAGCGGGAAGGAGCGAACGCGGCCTTTGCCGCCGACGCCGGGGTTGCTGTTGCGCGCGTTGCCCGCGGCGTCGAAGCGCAGGCCGAGCGCCTTGGGCTGACCTGAGTGGGCCAGCGCGCCGAGCAGGTTGTCGAAGGAGTGGTTCTCCATCATCACCACGACGACGTGATCGAACGGCAGCGCTTCGGTCGGCGCTCCGGGCGGGCGGCGTGGGTCGGGCAGGCTGTCGGGCGTGCGCAGCACGGCGGCGCCGGCTGTGGCGCTGCCCAGCAACCGCCCAATTCCGGTCGCGCCCGCCAGCGCGGCTCCGGCGGCGCCGCCATAGCGAAGCGCCGTGCGACGCGTAAAGCGCCCGTCGGAGAAGAATCGCCCGGGATCAGCCATGCGCACGCCGAGAAGGATTTCTATTAATAAAGATGGCGTTCGTGGTGCGCAGACGCGCTAATCGGGGATGAAGTAGAAGGGGTTGGGCAGCTTGAACGCGCGCTGGGCAAAGCCGCCGTCGAGGTCTGATTGCTGGTCGCCGACGTTGACGATGATGCGGTAGCCGTCAGCGCGATCACGGCCGCCGACAGCCGGCCGCCATGGAGGCGCGCTCGCGCCGAGAGCAGTGCCTGACATCTGTGTTCACGACGGCGAACTTACCCGCAAGCGCAATTTATATGTGAGCGTTCTGTTACCTACCGAGACGTCGATCGCGCGGCTGCCTCTAGGCTGCGGCCTGGCGAGGCGGCGTCTCCGGCGCGCGCTGGACCGCGCCAGCGAGGCCGCTCACGCCGGCGCTCGAGTCGACCGCAGGCTGCTCGCTCTGTCCGCCGCGTTCGCCGGAAAGCTCGCGCAGCTGGTCGAGCGTGCGGCGCAGCAGGCGCGAGACCTGCATCTGCGAGACGCCGATGCGCGCGGCGATCTGCGTCTGCGTGAGTTCTTCGGCGAAGCGCATGCGCAGGACGGCCCGGTCGCGCGGCTCGATCTCGCGCAGCGCCGAGGCGACGGTCAGATCGAGCTCGACCAGCTCGAAGCCGGGATCGTCGTCGCCGAGCGAGTCGGCGAACGAGGCGTCCTCGGTCTGCGCTCCCGGCGCGGGAGCGTCCAGCGAGACGGTGTCATAGGCGCTGAGCACCTGCATCGCCTCGAGCACCTGCTCCTGCGGCCAATCGAGATAGTGCGCTAGCTCCTCGACCGTCGGGGCGTGTCCGCCTTGGTCCATCAGCTGCTCGTGCGCCGAGCGCAACGCGAGCGCGCGCTCCTGGCCGCCGCGCGGCACGTGCAGCGACCAGCCGGAGTCGCGGAAGTAGCGGCGCATCTCACCGAGCACGGTCGGCACCGCAAAGGACTGAAAGGAGAAGCCGCGGTCGACGTCGTAGCGGTCGATCGCCTTGACCAAGCCCATCATGGCGACCTGCAGCAGATCGTCATAGGGCTCGGATGAGCGGCTATAGCGGCGCACCAGGTTGCGTGCCAGCGGCGTGAAGCTGCGCACGAGCTCGTCGCGTGCTCGTTTATCGCCATCACGCTGCCAGCGCACGAACAGCTCGCGCTCGCGCGCTGCGGCGGCGCGTTTGGCCGACCGCGAGGAGGCGCCGGCGTCAGCCTCGGCGACCGGCGTGCGCTCGTTCATCGCCGCGTCCCTGCCGGCAACAATCGGCGGCAATGCTCGATGCCCTGTGCTGTCTCGCGTGCCGTTGCCGGCGCGCACAGCCCGCACGGCGGGCAGGTCAAATCCGTCATATCGGCGTCTCCTACTGGGCTCGTACGCGGCAACAGCCGCGACTATCGTGCGAGAAGTCCAGTTGGCCCCTGTCCGGGGCCGCTTGTTCCGACGCGCTTACCTGCCCTACGCCCGTTTTACAGAGCTCGGACGGGAAGTAGTTTACTGCAAGCGCCAGGCGTTCGGGTCAGTTTGCGACTCATCGTCTGCCCCGGACGCCCGACCGGTGAGCGTCGTCAGCTGACGCAGCAGCGCGTCCATGCCACCGATCTCGTATGCCTCGCGCTGGCGCGCGGCGCCACCGCCGCGCTCGACGAGCGTGCGCAGGTGCTCGAGCTCGTTGGCGCACTGCAGCTGGCGCGCGTCGTCGACTGTCAGCTCGAGCGCCTCGTCGAGCAGCTCTGCGACGGGCCGCAGATCACCTTTGGAGTCGGGCAGGCGTGCCTGCACGCCGAAGCGAGCGGCGCGGAAGGCGCCCTCCTCGAGGATTTCGGCGGGCGGGTCGGGCTCGGCGTCGGCCCGCGTGGCGTTGCGCGCGAGACAGTGCGTGAGCGCGACCAGTGCGCCTGTGTCCTGCAGCGAGGACTGCACGTCCAGTGCACGCACCTCGACAGTGCCCAGACGCGGGTGAGGGCGGAGCTTCCACCAGAACCAGGTGTAGTCCGATACGTCGGCCGCCCGCACCAGCAGTCGCGCGGCGTCGCAGAAATCGCTGTAGTCGCGCATCGCGCGCGGCACACCCGAGCGCGGCCAGCCGCGCACGGTGACCTCCCGCGCGGACGCCAGGCCGGTGTCGCGGCCGTGGCGAAAGGGGGAGTTGGCGGCGAGCGCCTGCAGCAGCGGCAGGTGGCGGCGCAGGCCGTTGAAGGCGCGAATGGCGGCCTCGGGGTCGGGCATGCCGACGTGGATGTGCAGACCGCTGACCGGCGTTGCCACGGCGTCTCCGAGCAGTTGGCGAATCTGCTCATAGCGCTGCTTGTCGGTGATCTCGGCCTCGCCCTCCAGCGCCGACGGGTGTGTTCCCGACCCGAGCAGCCCTGCGCCGGTCTCGATCACGGCGGCGCGCATGCGTTCAAGCGCTTGCACGGCTTCGCCGGCGCCGTCGCAGACGCCGGTGATCAGCTCGACCTGGCAGGCGTGCAGCTCACGCTCGACGACGCCCTCGACGGGCCCGAGCCGCCGCTGCACCGCGGTCGAGGCGTTGGTCTGGCGCCCGGTGACAGGGTCCACGAGAAACAGCTCCTCCTCGACACCGACCGAATAAGCCTCGCGCTCGCCGAAGGCGTGCTCCATTTGCATGTTCGGGCTCATGTCAATCCGGGCGCCAACGTCGATCGCGCCCGCGCACAGAGCGTACCCGGGGCGCGAACCGGGCAAACGAGCTCAACAGCTCGTCGAGGCGCGCTCGGTGGCAGCCGCTCGAGCGTGCGAACGCTCAAAGGCTGTCGCGCTGTGAGAACAGCGCCATCGCGTAGGCGCCGGCCGGGTGCGCACGCGCGCGTTGCACCAGTGCCGCCGTCGGCGCCTTCATGGCCTGCGGCTGGGGCAGGCGCACGCCGTAGTTGGGTGGCACGATGACCGCAGCCGCAAGCGCGGCGAATGTCAGGTCGGCCGCTGTGAAGCGCTCACCGCAGAGGTGCGCACGCCCGTCTGCAAGCAGTTCGGCGGCGTAGTCGAACTCGCGCCACACGTCGGCCTCGTCTTCGATCTCGATGCCGGGACGGATCTCCAGCACGCGCCGAATCACGCGCTCGACCACGCGCCAGCCGGCGTGGATTGCACGGCTCTCCCAGGCGGGCACGCCGTCGTTGTTGAAGCGCATCGCCAGCGGCCGGTCCTCGAGCATGTGCACGTAGATCAGCCGGCGCGCCTTCGGCCCGAGCTCTGTGTCAAAGCGCGCGCACAAACGCTCGACCTCCTGACGTTCGCCGGAATCGACCGGGAACAGCCGCCGCGCGGGCTCCAGCCGCGCGTCGATCCAGGTGAGGATCTCGCCGGACTCGCCGATCGCGCCTTCGGGCGTGACGAGCACCGGCACGGTCGCGCCGCCGCCGGCGCGCCGCGCGGCCAGCCGATGCACTCCCTGGATGTGGCGCTCCTCGCGATAGGCAAGGCCGGCACGCTGCAGACCCCAGCGTGCCTTCTCGCAGTAATGGCTGATGGGAATCGTGACCAAACGCAGCATCTCGGCGCAGTATCGCGCCGATGGCACATCGCATGGCCGGCCGCCCGGTCGCGTGAGCGTTGCGCGCCGACGCGGGCAGCTATCGCGGGCTGCCGGCGCGAGCGATGCGACGCGCGCCGGCGCGCTGCGCCGGGCGCTTTCGCTCCACCGCGCGCGCCTGGATTTCCACCGGCTCACCGCGATCGCCGGGCCTGTCGGCGAAGTACTCCGGTCGTGCGATGTGAAAGCCCTGCGCGTAGTCGACGCCGAGCTCGGCCAGCAGCTCGAGCGTCTGTGCGTCCTCGACACCCTCGCCGACGGTCTGCACGCCGAAGTCCTTGGCCAGCGCGACGAGCGCCTGCACGACGTGGCGGCTGGCGCTGTTGCGCGCGAGATCGCGAACGAATTCGATGTCGATCTTCAAGAAATCGACGGGAATCTGCTTGAGGTAGGTCAGGCTGCCGTAGCCGGTGCCGAAATCGTCGAGCGCCACCTTGCAGCCCAGCGCCTGCACGCGTTCGGCGAATGCACGCGCGGCCTGCTCGTCGACGACGATGGCCGTCTCGGTGATCTCGAACACGAGCAATCCGGGTGCGACCGCGCACTGCTCGATGCTGCGCTCGATGTGTTCGAGCACGTCCGCGTCGCAGACCGAGCGCGCTGAGACGTTCAGCTGCACCGGGCAACCCTCGCCGGCCAGCTGCGTGGCGCGCTTGATCACCCACCAGTCGATCTCGCCGATCAGCGCGTACTGCTCGGCGACCGGCAGGAAGTCTCCGGGCGCGACGATCTCGCCGTCGGGTTCGCGCATGCGCAGCAGCAGCTCGTTCTGCACGCACTCGCGGCTGTGCAGGTCGACGATCGGTTGCGCGTAAAGCACGAAGCGATCCTCGAGGATCGCCTCCTCGACGCGGTTGATCGTCGCCAGCGTCTGCACGTCGCGCTGCTGCTCGAGCTCGCGGCGCTGGCGCTCGGAGATGTCCTGGAAGATCACCACGCAGCCCTGCAGCCCGTCCTCGGTGTGGTAGGGCGACGCCGTGTAGGCGACCGGCAGCTGGCGACCGTCGCCGACGCGCAGCAGATCGTGCTCGACGCGCACGGTGCTCTCGCTGTCCAGCGCGCGGGCGATCGGCGTGTCGGCGAACGTCTGCGCGGAGTCTTGCTCGCCGGCGGTCTGCACGAGCTCGCCGACGATCTGCGCGCCGTCTGAGCCACCGAGCATCGCCTGCGCGGCGCGGTTGACGTAGGTCACGCGGCCGACCAGGTCGGTCGTGAACAGGCCCTCGCCCATGCATTCGGTGACCGCCTGTGCGTAGTCGCGCGAATGTGCCAGCTCGGACTCGGCGGCGACACGCGCGGAGATGTCGACGGCGACGCCGACGATCGCCGCCGGCGCGCCGTCGTCGTCGAGCACCAGGCGGTTGCGCACATACACGGTGAACAGCGAGCCGTCCTTGCGGCACACGAGCAGCTCGCCGTCCCAGCGGCCATCGACGCTGACCTGTTCGATCAGCTGATCGGTGGCGCTCGAGCCCGCGGGCACGACCAGCTCCTTGGCGCGGCGTCCGATCGCCTCCTCGGCGCTCCAGCCGTAGAGCGCCTCGGCGCCGCCGTTCCAGCCGATCACGACGCCCTGCATGTCGGTGCAGATGACCGAAGCGTCGATCTGGTCATACAGCTCGGCAGGGGCTGGCGCGGCGTCGTCGGCGCGCTCTGGGCGATGCGCGCTCGCGGGGATCGCGTCGAGCGTTGCGCGCCACAGGTTGGCCGGCGTGTTCGGCGCCCGCTCGGCGGCGGCGTGTGCCGGTCTCGGCACACTTGACGCATCGGGCGCCTCCGACGTGGGGGACGGGCCGTCGGGTGTCACGGGTCCAGGCGCAGGGCGTCCCTCGCGCGAAGCGTACAGGCGAGCGTCCGCACGGCGGCACAGGTACTCCAAGGTGCCACCGTCGTCGGGGAACAGGGCAAGCCCGGAGGAGACCGGAGCGCGCTCGCGCAGCGCCTCGGCGATGCGCGCGATGCTGGCGCGTGCCTGCTGCTCGTCGAGCTCGGGCAGGATCACCGCGAACTCGTCGCCGCCGAGTCGCCCGACTGCGTCGATCGGACGCACGACGCGTTCCAGCGTCTGCGCGACCCAGCAGAGCAGCTCGTCGCCGGCGGCGTGGCCGAAGGTGTCGTTGACCGGCTTGAAGTGGTCGATGTCGAGCACGACGACTGCGCCGCTCCGGCCGCTTCGCTGCATCGTGTGAATCTGCGCGTCGGCGCACTCCTCGAAGCCGCGGCGGTTCAGGCAGCCGGTCAGCGGATCGGTGCGCGAGGCCGTGGCCAGCAGCTTGTGCTGGCGCTTGTGGTTCTGCGCCTGCCACGCGCTCATCGCGGCGGTGCAGGCGAGCGCTCCGGCAAACGCTCCCTGATATGTCCAGTCGGACCCGCCGACGGTCAGCGCGACGCCCAGGTAGCTGAGCACGCTGACCACGCCGAGTGCGACGACCGAAGCGAGCGGGTAGGACATCGAGGAGAACACCACCGGAATGAAGAACACGAGCACCAGCGGGCTTGTCGTGCCGCCGTCGAGCACCGTGCCGATCACGAGCATCGCGAAGTCGAGCAGGCTCCAGGCCATGAAGAACGGCTCGCGCAGGCGACTTCGCACGATGCGCTCGGTCGGCAGGCGCTGGATCAGCACTGCAGCGATCACTGCCAGCGCGAACAGCACGGCAAGGCCTGGACGGTTCGGGCGATTCCACGTCAGCGCGACATAGATCTCGCCGAAGCCGCCAACGCCGAATGTCAGCCAGATCCCGGCCGCGATCGTGGCTTCGCGCATCCGCATGGCGGATACGTCAATGGCCTCGGTATCGCTGCTACGCACAAGGAAATATCGGCCAACTTGCTCGATCGCCTGAACGGCGGGCAAGACGCCTGGACGCGCGGAGGCAGCCTTGCCGCGGCTGCGGGGACACAGCGCGCCCGCGCGGTGTTTGACCCTGGAACAGGGGGGAAGGCCAGAGTTGGGAGCTCGTCGCAGGCGCGTCAGTTGGAACGGTGGGCTCCGCGGTTCGCGAGAAGGCGAGATCCGCCGGAACGGCGCTTCTCGTCCTCGCGGCCGAGGTATGTCGTGCCGGCGCGCGCAGGGCCGGCACGCCTCACGCCGGACGGGTCCTAGTCGCCGGTCGATGGCGCGAGCGTGAACACCTCGCAGGCCACGTCGGTGTTCGTGTCGATGCCGCTGATGAAGCTCTCCACGCGCCGGCCAAGCGTCTGTTCGACGGCATTCGTGAAGTCGCCCGCCGAGGTGTACTGGAAGAACATGCGCATGTCGCGCAGGCGCTGGTGCTCGCCCATCGACTGGAGGTTCTTCTCGGCGGGCGTGAACGTGTTCTCCAAGAGGCACACGACCGTGTTTGGTCCGGCGAAGCTGGAGCGCGCGCGTGTCGGGCCGCGCCCGAACTTCTCCTTGTAGATGCGCACCATCTGGTTGGACAGCATCGAAAGCGGGCTGACGCCGTCCTGATCGCTGCCGTCATGCATGTTGCCGTTGTGCTCGCTGTTGTCGTGCAAGCCGCTCTCATCGACCCCTGTATCGGGCTCGCTCCTCATCAGATCTCCTGCCGGTCT
>DATARK010000115.1:0-4089 GCA_036264175.1 Solirubrobacteraceae bacterium | reverse complement strand
ACGCTGTCGCCGGCCGGCGACAGCTTCCAGCAGTGGCAGGTCGCACAGCTGCAAGCGCTCGCGCGAGCGCTCCACCAGGCCACAGGGCGGTGAGCGTGCGCGCGCCTACACTTTCTGAGATGACCGTCTCCTCGGCCGATTCGACCTGGGCCGCGGGCGCCGAACGCGCGCTCAGCGATGCCGGCTATCGACGCGGCGGCGCCAGACAGGCGATTCTCGAACTGCTCGGCGAGCAGCCGTGCGCGCTGTCGGCCGTGGAGATCGAGCACGCGCTGACCTCGCGCCGGCGTGAGGTCTCGCGTGCGAGCGTCTACCGCGTGATGGACGAGCTCGAGGAGATCGGCCTGGTGCAGCGCGTGGAGATCGGCAAGGGCATGGTCCGCTACGAGCCCGTCAGGCACGGCCCCGGTCACCATCACCATCTCGTCTGCGACAGCTGCGGGCGGCTGGAGCCGTTCACCGACGAGGAGCTCGAGCGCACGATCCACCGCGTCGCCGAGCGACTGCCGCTGCGCGTGTCCGAGCACGAGATCGTGCTGCACGGCGCGTGCGAGACCTGCGCGCAGGTCTGAGCGAGACCGTCGCCGGCCTCGGCGCGCCGTGAGCCTCAGTCGCCGCTGAGGTTCTGTGGAAGCGGCTGGCCTGCGGGCGGCGGGTCATCGGCGAGCAGCTGGGCGACGGTCACCAGGTGCAGTCCGCGCGCGCGAATCCGGCGGATCACCTCGGGCAGCGCGGCAATCGTCTGCGAGCGGTCGCCGCCGGCGTCGTGCATCAGGATGATCGCGCCCGGCTTGGCGCCTTCCAGCGCTCGCTGCACGATCACTTCCACGCCCGGCCGCTCGTAGTCGTCGGTATCCACCGACCACAGCACCATCAGCAGTCGCATCTGGTGCAGCAGGCGGAAGGTGGTGGCGTTGAACGAGCCGTAGGGCGGGCGGAACAGGCGCGGCTTGCGCCCGCCCAGCAGTTCGATGCGCGCGGCCTGTTCGAAGAGCTGTTCGTGCTGGTCGTGCGCTGACAGATGCGCGAGCATCGGATGGTTCTCGGTGTGGTCGCCGATTTCAAAGCCGGCGCGGACCTCGCGTTCGGCCGCGGCGCGGAAGTCCGGCACCTCCTGCCCGACGATGAAGAACGTCGCCGGCACCCGTTCGCGTTCGAGCACATCCAGCACGCCGGGCGTGTATGGGCCAGGGCCGTCGTCGAAGGTCAGCGCGACGTCGTGGCCGCTCGTGCCGGCGCCGCGTACGAACGGCGTGTAGGCGAGCACCGAGTCGATTGCCTTTTCGCCCCGTTCCTGGGCATCGAGCGGCGATACAGCGCGCGGCGACGCCGCGCGCTGCGCACGCGCGCCCGCCGAAGACACGCTGCTGCCATGGTGCGAGCCCGACAGCACCACCACGAGCACGATCACCAGCGCGACGAACGCCAGCGCCGCCCCGAGCCTGCGCCGCCGAAAGCGAGCGTCGTCACGCGGGTTGCCGGGTTCGCCACCGGGTGAGCTCGGCGGCGGCGGCTTTGGCGGCGACGGCGGCGAGCTTCGCGCGCCGCGTGGGCCGTCCTCGAAATCCCAGTTCCAGCGCGGGCTCATGGGCGGATGCTAGACGCCGCCTGCGTCGGGCGAGTGCGCTGCTCGTCAGCATGCACGCCGGCCCGCGCCTCGCGGCCCCGCGACATAGGATCACGCGTCCACCCACGCTGCCGACGCCGTCCGCCGCCCTTTCCAGGAGAATCAACGCATGCACGTAACAGCCAAGGCCGACTACGCCGTTCGCGCTGTCGTCGAGCTGGCCGACAGTGCGCAGGACGCGCCGCGCAAGGTCGACGACATCGCTCAGGCGCAGGCCATACCCGTGTCGTTCCTGGAGAACATCCTCACGCAGCTGCGTTCCAGCGGCATCGTGCGCAGCCAGCGCGGTCCCGAAGGTGGCTACTGGCTGGCCCAGCCGTCGGCCGAGGTGAGCCTCGCGCAGATCATTCGCGCGGTCGAGGGCCCACTGGTCGGCGTACGCGGTCAGCGCCCGGAGGAGATCGAGTACGTCGGCTCGGCTGAGGCGCTGGCGCAGGTCTGGATCGCGCTGCGCTCCAACCTGCGCAAAGTGCTCGAGAACGTCACCGTGGCCGATGTCTCGGCGGGCAAGCTGCCGAAAGATGTCATCGCGCTGACGAAGACCGAAGAGGCCTGGGAAACCCGCTAGCGGGCTAAGCCGCGAAGACGCGCGGCTGGGGGAGGCGCACGGGGAGGATCTGGCCCTCGTGCAGCTCGAGCTCGTGGGCGGTGCTGCGGGTGACCTGCGCCCAGATGTCGCGGCCGTCGGGCAGCGTCAGCTCGACGCGGACCTCGAAGCCGAGGTGCACGACACGCTTGATCAGCGCCTCGGTCGCGCTGCCGTCGTCGTGCGGCAGGATCTCGACGTCATGCGGGCGCACGAAAGCGTCGCCGATGCGGTTGACGGGGCCGATGAACGACATCACGAACTCGTTGCTCGGCGACTCGTACAGTTCGCGCGGCGTGCCCGTCTGCTCGATCTTGCCGGCGTTCATCACGACGATCTGCTCGGCGACTTCCATCGCCTCCTCCTGGTCGTGCGTGACGAAGATGGTCGTCACGTGGATCTCGTCGTGCAGGCGGCGCAGCCACTCGCGAAGCTCGCCGCGCACCTGCGCGTCGAGCGCGCCGAACGGCTCGTCGAGCAGCAGCACTTTCGGCTGCACGGCCAGCGCGCGTGCGAGCGCCATGCGCTGAAGCTGACCGCCGGAGAGCTGTGAGGGGTAGCGGTCGGCCAGGCCGTCCAGGCGAACCAGACCGAGCAGCTCCTTGACACGCGACTCGATCTCCGCCTTCGGTCGCTTGCGCACGCTCAGCCCGAACGCGACGTTGTTGTGCACGGTCATGTGCTTGAACGGCGCGTAGTGCTGAAAGACGAAGCCGACTCCGCGGCTGCGCGCCGGCGTTTGCGTGACCGACTCGCCGCCGATCACGACGTCGCCCTCGTCGGGCGTCTCCAGGCCGGCGATGATGCGCAGCAGCGTCGACTTACCGCTGCCGCTCGGTCCCAGCAGCGCCATCAGCGCGCCGTCGCCGACCGTCACCGACACGTCGTCGAGCGCGGCGAACGTGCCGAAGCGCTTGCTCACGTGGCGTGCCTCGATCGCCATCAGACGGCCGTATCGGCGCGCGTGCGCCGTGTCAGCAGGTTCATCAACACGAGCGTCGCAAAGGCCAGCAGCGCGAGCACCACCGCAGCCGTATACGCGCCGGTGGCGTCGAAGTTCTCAAAGCGCGCCTGCACGTACAGCGGCAGCGTCTGCGTTTCGCCCTCGATGCGCCCGGAGACGATGCTCACGGCGCCGAACTCGCCGAGCGCGCGTGCGGTCGTGAGCACGACGCCGTAGACCACACCCCAGCGGATGCCGGGCAGCGTGATCCGCCAGAAGGTCTGCCAGGGGCTCGCTCCGAGCGTCGAGGCCGCCTGCTCGGCATCGGTGCCCAGCTCGCGCAGCACCGGAATCGTCTCGCGCGCGACGAACGGCAGCGAGACGATCGCGGTGGCGATCACCATGCCGGGCACGGAGAAGATCACCTGGATGCCCTGTTCGGCCAGCCAATCACCAAGCCATCCAGTTTTTCCGTAGGCCAGCACCAGCGCCAGGCCGACGACAACTGGCGAGATCGCGAACGGCAGGTCGATCAGCATGCCGAGCAGCGCCTTGCCTTTGAAGCGGCCGCGCTCGAGCAGCAGCGCCATGCCGATGCCGAAGATCGTGTTCAGCGGCACCGAGATCGCGACGATCTCCAGCGACAGCCAGAAGGCGTGCTGGGCGTTCGGTTCGCCGATCGCGTTGAACACCGGCGTCAGACCGTGTTCGAAGGTGCGGTAGAAGATCATCGCCACGGGAGCCAGCAGCAGCAATGCCAGGTAGCCGAGGGCGATCGTGCGCACGCCGTACTTGCGCATGCGCACCGCGCGCTCTGCGCCGGGACCGCCGCGGCGCGGTGCGGCCGCTCGCGGTGCAGCGGGGGAGAGCACGAGCGCCAAGCCGATCACGACCGGGGAGATCGCGAACGGCAGGTCGATCAGCAGCCCGAGC
>DATARK010000112.1:0-67702 GCA_036264175.1 Solirubrobacteraceae bacterium | reverse complement strand
CGACGGCGTCGCACTGAGTTTCTGCGCGCGCAGCTTCGCCGACGCCGCCTGTTCGGTTTCGCCGGTCACGTTCGGCACCGTCACCTGACGCGTGGAGGAGGACAGCAGCAGCACCGCGGCGACGATCGCGCCGACCAGCAGCGCGGCCAGCAGCCCCCACAGCAGCACGCGGCTGATCGCCGGACCGTCGCCCGAGCCGGAGTCGTCGTCATGGCCCTCGTCGGCCAGCAGCATCGCGCCGGTGACCGGCGGGCCGCCGTCGGGCGGCTGGCCTCCACCAACGACCGCGCCGGCAGGCGCGACAGCGCCGGCGCCATAGCCATGCTCGCCTGTCGCCCCGGCGGCCAGCACCGCGCTGGCAGGCGCCGGCAGCGCCTGGCGCTCGCGCACCAGCGCCGCGATGAACTCGTCCGCGTCGGCGTAGCGCTGCGCCGGGTCCTTGGCCAGCGCGCGCAGCACGACGGCGTCCAGCGCAGGCGGCACGGCCGGATTGACCTCGCTGGGTGGGCGCGGTTGGGCCGACACCTGCTTGAAGGCGATCGCAACCGCCGTCTCTCCGTCGAACGGCACCACACCGGTGAGCAGCTCGTACAGGATCACGCCGATCGAGTACAGGTCGGAGGCGCCGCTGACCATGTAGCCCTGCGCCTGCTCCGGCGACAGGTACTGCGCGGTGCCCATGATCGAGCCCGTCAGCGTCATGTCCGAGGCGCCCGCGCGTGCGATGCCGAAGTCCGTGACGCGCGCGCGACCCTCCTCGTCGATGATCACGTTGTGCGGCTTCAGGTCGCGGTGCACGACGCCGCGACGATGCGCAAAGCGCGCACCGCGCAGAATCTGGATGACGATGTCGATCGCATGCGCCGGGTCGAGCGGCCCGGACTCTCGCACGATCGTCTTCAACGAGCGTCCCGCCACGTACTCCATCGCGATGTAGTAGGTGCCTTCCCACTCGCCGCGATCGAAGATGCCCACGATGTTCTGATGCGACAGGCCCGCGGCGCTCGACGCCTCGCGGCGGAAGCGCTCGACGAACTCCTGGTCCTCGGCGAAATGATGGTGCAGCAGCTTGACCGCGACCTGCCTGCCAAGCAGCTGGTCTTCGGCCAGGTACACGTCGGCCATCCCGCCCGAGCCGACGCGCGAGATCACCTTGTAGCGACCGTCGATGATCGTGTCCGGCTCAACCATCGGCCGCCCCCGCCCGCTCACTCATGCAGCAGCCTTTCCATGACTTCCCTGGCGATCGGCGCCGCGAACGCGCCGCCCTGACCGGGAACGCCCTTCAGCGTCACCGCGATCGCCACCTTCGGCGCATCCGCGGGAGCGAAGGCGATGAACCAGACGTTGTTGATCGCCGTGCCGATCTGCGTCTCTGCCGTGCCGGTCTTGCCGGCGACGCGCACGCCCGCGATCTGCGCCGACGTGCCCGTTCCTTCGTTGACCACGGCTTCCATCATCGCCGTGACCGCGGCCGCCGTGGACTGCTTCATCACGACCGACTGCACGTGCGGCGAGATGCGCTGAACGGTGCGCCCATCGGGGTCGACGATGCGCGAGGTCATGTGCGGCGTCATCAGCTTGCCGCGATTGGCAACCGCCGCGGCGACCTCCGCCATCTGCAGCGGCGTGACCTCGAGTTTGTCCTGGCCGATGCCCATGCGGCCTACGTCCACGCTCGCGCTCGTCGGCGCGATCAGCCGCGTGCCGCTGTACTCCCCGCTGGAGGACATCTCTTCGACCGGGTAGTCCAGCTGGGGCTTGGAGTCGAAGCCGAAGCGACGCATGTAGCGCGCCATCGTGCGCTTGCCCAGACGCTCGGCGACCTGCGCCCAGACCGTGTTGACCGATTTCGCCAGACCTTCGGTCAGCGTGATCGAGCCGAAGGTCTCGTTTTCGTCGTTCTGCAGCGGCACGCCCGAGATGCGCACATCGTTGCGGCCGTCCACCGTCGATTCCTTGGAGAACGCGCCCGAGTCGATCGCAGCCGTCGCCGTGACGACCTTGAACGTCGAGCCCGGCGCGTAGCCGAACTGGGTCGCGCGGTTGACCAGCGGGCGGCCTTTGGCGTCGGTGGCCAGATGCGAGTAGGTCTTGGTCGAGCGCAGATCGTTCGGGTTGTAGGCAGGCGACGAGGCCATCACGCGCACCGCGCCGCTGCGCGGTTCCAGCGCCACGACCGCGCCTTCGTGACCGGCCAGCGCCCTGTTGGCGACCTGCTGCGCAGCGGGATCGAGCGTCGTGAAGACCTCGTTGCCCTGTTTCTTCTTGCCCTGCAGCTGGTCGAGGATCGTCTGCAGGTTCGAGTCGGATTGGCCATTGAGCGTCTTGTTGCGAAAACGCTCCAGGCCCGTTCGGCCCAGGTCGGTGAAGTAGTAGCCGATCGCGTGCGCGAACTCTTCGCCGGTCGGATAGCGCCGTTCGTAGACGCTTTCCGAGCGAGTCGAGCCCGCCGTACGGACGCTGCGCGCGAGCACCGTGCCGTCGCCGGCCGCGATCGTCCCGCGATCGATGCGTTCCTGCTCCAGCAGCGCTCGAGCATTCAGCGGGTTGTTGCGCAGCGACGACGCTTCGAAGATCGTCCAGCGCGAGGTAAAGGCCAGCAGCACCGCGAACATCAAGATCACGACGCCGAACAGCCGCACGATCGGTTGGTTCATTCAAGCTGCCCCAATTCAAGGCTGTGGATCAGCGCCGCCGCCTTGCCTTCGGAACGCAGCGTGTGGTCGAGCAACGAGTGTCGGCGGGCGGGCGTCAGCGTCGACGCGCTGACGCCGGACACGTAATCGCTGCTGAACAGCGCCAGGCTTCCCGGCAGTCGAAAGGGCACTCCGCGAAACACCGTCACGAGTCCGCGATCGTTCGTGCCGATGAAGTAGACCGATTGCAGCGCGATGTACGCACCCGCGCCGATCACCGCCAGCACCGCCAGCACGACCGCCGTCACACCGGCGCGGCGCAGGCGCCCGCGCGGCGAGCGCTGTCGCTTGGGCGACGGCGCGCGAGGATGGCGCTGCACGACCGGCGGCTCGGCCGGCGGCGCAGCCACCATTCCCGAAGCGGCGGCCGCGCCATCGGGCGAGCCGTCCAGGTCGCCGGGAGCTGAGCCGACGGACGGCGCCACGATCGCCGCCTGCTCGGTCTGCGGCATTGCGCTCGCGTCAAGCTCCTCCAAGCGCAGCAGCACGACCGTGATGTTGTCGCGCCCGCCCGCCTCGTTGGCCGCGGCGATCAGCGCCTCGCCCTTCTCGCGCAGCGTCTCGTGCGCGCCAAGCAGCTCGCTCAGGCGGTCCTCGGCGACCATCGTGGTCAGCCCGTCGCTGCACAGCAGGTAGACGTCGCCGTCGCGCGCGGAGTAGGAGCGCGTGTCGACCTCGACGACGCCCTCCGGCCCCAGCGCGCGCGTGATCACCGAGCGCTGCGGGTGCTCGACGGCTTCCTCGGGCGTCAGCTTGCCCTGGCGCAGCAGCTCGTCGACCAGCGAGTGATCGTCGGTCAGACGCAGCAGCTCGCCATCGCGCCAGCGGTAGGCGCGGCTGTCACCGACGTGCGCGAGCGACACGTCGTGCTCGCCCACATACACGGCCGTGAGCGTCGTGCCCATGCCCGCCTGCTCGGCGTGACTGTGCGACAGCTCGTGGATGCGCGAGTTGGCCTGGCGGGTCAGCTCGGCCAGCGCCACCTCGGGCGCGGCCGCGTCCTGCACGCCGCCCTGAAAGGACTCGACGGCGATGCGCGAGGCGACCTCGCCGGCCTGCGCCCCGCCCATGCCGTCGGCGACCACGAACAGCGGCGCGCGCGCGAGCAGCGAGTCCTCGTTGGCACGCCGCTGGCGTCCAGTGTCAGTACCCGCGTACTGCTCGGCCACGCGCAGCACGTCAGTCGACCTCGAAGGTGAATTCGCTGTCGCCGATGCGCACACGGTCGCCGGGGTGCAGCGGTCGCGGCGACTGCAGCACCTCCTCGTTCAGATATGTGCCGTTGGTCGAGCCGAGATCCTCGATCACGACGCTGTTGCCCTGCTCGTAGATGCGCGCGTGCTGTGAGGAGGCGAAGGGGTCCTCCAGGCGTATCTCCGCGCGATCGCCGCGTCCCATCACGAGGTCGCCGTCGATGTCGTAGATCATGCCCGACTCGTGCCCCGGCGCGCGCGCCACGACCAGCTGCGGCGAGCGGTGTGCGACGTCGGCGACGGCCGAGGCCGAGTGCAAGCCGGTGGCGTCGGCCGGCGCCTGTGCCGGCGATCCGCGCTGTGCGGCCAGCGAAGCCTCACCGCGCGTGAGGTCGCGCCGCGAGCTGCGCGCCACCCACAGCACGAACAGGTAGAGCACGGCCAGGAAGCCGAACTTCAGCGCGACGGACACGGGCGCCAGCGTCGTCATCCAAGCTCGAAGACGATCTCCGTCGAGCCGAGCTCGACGTGGTCTCCCGCCTTCAGTGCCTGTGCCGAGCGCAGCGTGCGCCCGTTCAGGCGCACGCCGTTGGTCGAGCCCAGGTCCGACACCGTCCAGCCGTCCACGCCCGGCCTGATCTCCGCGTGGCGGCGCGAGATGCCGGCATCGTCGAGCACGATGTCGCAATCGCGGCTGCGCCCGATCGTCGCGCCTTTGGGCGGCACGGGCAGGCGTCTGCCAGCAACCACGATCAAGGCCCGCGTCGGGCGTTCCTGGGCCTCGGCGACCTCCTCGCGAACGCGCGCCGACGTGCTGTAGATCATCGTTTCGCCATGCTCTGAGATCGGCGCGGGCTCCTGCCGCGCGGCGCTTTGACCCTCGTCACTGTGACCGCCCGGGCGGACCAACTCGGCCTGAATGCCGAATTCGCCGAGCGCCAGCCGCTCGTCGGTGTGGAAGACGATCACCGGGCTCGCCGTCAGGATCAGCTCCTCGCGGCGAGCGTGCTCGAGCAGGTAGGCACACAGCTCGCCGATCACCTCGTGCTCGACGCCCTCGTAGCGCTCGCGGTCCTGCGGCGACAGCCAGATCGAGTATTCGTTCGGCGCGTACACGCGCGAGACCGACATCGTGCGGTGCTCGTCCATCTCGCGCGCCAGCTTGCGCGCGAGTTCCATCGGGCGAACCTCCGAGCGAAACAGGCGCCCGAAGGTGCCCTCGACGAGGTTGGCGATCGTGGTCTCGACGCTCTTGAGGACGTTCATTGGCTGACTTGGCTGCGGCAGCGGCCCAGCGAGCGGTATCGAACGAACGCGCGTCGCTCGCGCCCGGCTCGCGGGGCTCGGTGTAGCCGTGGGCCCATGCTACGTCAGACAGGGCCGCGCAGAGCGCGGGCCGCGACGGCGACCGCGCCGCCCAGCACCGCGCCGAGGATCGCGCCGCGCGGGCTCGCCTGCGCGGTATGCCCCCTAACAGCGGCGTCCAGCAGCGGTGCCGCGGTGGCCAGCGCCGCCGACCAGATGGTCGCGCCGACCACGTCCACGGCCGCGTTTCGCCCGCGCACGATCAGCGGCAGTACCAGCGCACCGGCCGCCCACAGCGTCGCTCCGAGCAGCGCGCCGAGGCTCAGCAGCGGCGCGAGCACGTGCGCGGCCGCCTCGTTGAATGAACCCTCCCAGGCCGCATGCAGCGGCGCAGGCGATGGCGCGCCCAGCCACAGGCGACGGTCGAGCAGCGGCTCGGCGAGCACCAGCCACCAGTAGCCCACTGCGGCGTATGCCGCGCGCATGCGCCAACGCCTGACCTGACCCGCGATCGCCGGAAACGCTCCGGCGAGCCCGATCACGCCGAGCAGCGGCGCCAGCAGGCAGACCAGCCAGCCAGCCGACGCGCCCTGAGCGCGCCGTCCCACGGGCAGCAGCACGATCGGCAGCAGCGCCGCGAGCGCCAGCAGGCCGACGCCGGGACGCCCGGACGCCGTCTGCCACACGCCGAGCACCAGCGCGGCAGCCAGCCAGACCAGCCGCGGAAGGCCCCAGCTTTCGGACTGGACGATCGACTGTGGCGGCGGCACTCGCCCGGCTGCACGCTGGTGCTCATGCGCGTCGCGCTCGTGTGAGTCCAGCGCGGCGTACGCCGGCGTGATGGGCGCGGGCGGCGCGTCGACGAACGGCGCGGGCGCGGCGGCACCTCGCACGCGCGTCGGCTCGAGCATGCGGCGATCGCGCCTGCGTGTGCGTGCGGCGATCGGCTCTTCGCCCCTCGGCGAGCTCTCTCGCAGCGCCTGCTCGAGCGCGTCGGCCAGCTGCTCCAGCGTGCCGCGGGCGGCCGGCGAGCGATGCAGGCAGTGGTCGATCGTCGCGCTGAGCGTGCGTGGCAGGTCGCGTCGCTCGCGAGCCAGCGAGCGGACGGGGCGCCCTATCCGCCGCGCCGTCTCGGCCGGCGTCGACCCGCGCACCGGGTTGAACCCGCACAGCGCCTCGTACAGCACCAGCGCCAGCGAGTAGACGTCGACCTGCGCGCCAACCTCGCGTCCCTCGCTCTGCTCGGGCGCCATGTAGGCGAGCGTGCCGAGCACGTCGCCGGTGCGCGTGAGCACGTCCTCGCCGCTGAGGCGCGCGCCGCCGAAGTCCGTCAGCTTGGCCACGGCACCCAGGTCCCTGCCGCGTGCGCCCACGTCGGCGTGCGCATCGGCCGCATCGTGGGGAATCAGCACGTTGTGCGGCTTGACGTCGCGGTGCACCACGCCGCGTGCGTGCGCGTGCGACAGCGCGCTGCACAGCACCGTGCCGATGCGCAGGATCTGCTCATCGCTCAGCGCGTCCTCGGCGATCGAGCGCGCGAGCGTGTCGCCGTCTACAAGCTCGGAGATCATGTAGAAGGCGCCGTCCACGGGACACGCCTCGTAGAGCGCGACGATCGCCGGATGTGCCAGGCGGGCGCTGGCCAGCGCCTCGCGCGTCGCGCGCTCGGCGTCCTCGCCGGGCGCCAGCGCCACCCGCTTGACCGCCACGTCGCGATGCAACTGCTCGTCGTGAGCGCTCCAGACGACGCCGAAGCCGCCGGCGCCAAGACGCTCGCGCAGGCGATAGCGCCCAAGCACCAGCGCCTGCTCACCAGGCCCATCCTGCCAGGCGCCGCGCGAGCGCGGGCGGCGCGGCACGACGCGCGTGCGATCGTCGAAGGTCTGCGACTCCACCGGCTTCTGCGTTCGCCGCCGGTGGCTCCTGTACCTGCCGCGTGCGGCAGGAGAAGTCGCACTGAGCGAGAAGTTGCAGGATGGTCAGGGAGGTGGCCGGCAGTCATACTTGGCTCCCTCCGGAATCCCTGCAAGGAGCAGCTTTTGTCGTTCTTCGACGACGGCGATGAGACAGAGGCTCAGCCGACGTCTCGAACGCCTCGCCAGCCTCAGCGTCCGAAACCGCGCCGCCCGCAGCGGTCGAGCGGCGCGCTGCCGATGGACCAGCACACGCTGATGGTCCGCCGACGCGTGGCGTTCGGTGTAGGCGCGGTCCTGCTGATCCTGATCGTCGTGCTGATCGGCAGCTGCGTCAAAAGCAAAAACACCGACGCGCTGAAGAGCTACAACCACGAAGTCTCCACGCTCGCAAAGGAATTCGACGAACATGTGTCGCGTCCGCTGTTCTCCGCTCTCACCGGCGCCGGCGCAAAGTCCGCGCTGAACGTCGAGGTGCAGATCAACGAGCTGCGCCGCCAGGCCCAGGATCTCGCCTCACGTGCGAAGAAGCTCAGCACGCCCGGCTCAATGGCGGGCGCCGAGCAGAACCTCGCGCTCGCCTTCGACCTGCGCTTGGAAGGCGTGACCAAGGTCGCTGCGCTCGTGCCAACCGCGCTCGGCGGTCAGGGCAAGCAGGCGATGGCGCAGATCGCCGGCGACATGGAGATCTTCCTCGCATCCGACGTCATCTACTCTCAGCGCGTCGCGCCGCTGATCCAGCAGGCGCTCAACGACGGCGGCGCCAGCGGCCTCACGACGGCCCCCTCGCGCTCGCTGCCGAACATCGGCTGGCTCGAACCGACGACCGCCGAAGGCCGCATCACCGGCCAGTCGGCCAGCAAACAGAGTGCGGAAAGCACTTCCGGCACGCACGGCAGCGCGCTGACCGGCGTCAGCGTCGGCGCCAACACGCTCGCGCCCGAACCGACGCTCAACCACGTCAGCGGCGGCAGCAACCCGACCTTCACCGTGAACGTCGAAAACGGCGGCGAAAGCGCCGAGACGAACGTCAAGGTCAACGTCGTCGTGACGGCCGGCGGCAAGCAGTTCAAGGCCTCTCACGCAATCGAAAAGATCGAACCGAGCAAGTCCGTGCCGGTCGACATACCCGTCAACGGCGTCCCGCTCGGCGAGGCCGCCAAGGTCGAAGTGAACGTCGAAAAGGTGCCCGGCGAGACCAACGTCGAAAACAACAAGGGCACCTTCCTGGCGGTCTTCGCCAACTAGCCGGGCCTCGCGCGCTCTCAGACGCGCGGCGCGGTCCCGCCGCAGCAAGCCGCCGGGCCCAACGGCTAACTTGTGCCGATGCCTGTGCTGGCCGCCAAGCTGACTGAAACCCAGGGAATCGTCGCGCTCGCGGCGGCAGGCGTGGCGCTGGTCGCGTTGATCTGCTGCATCGGCCTGCTGATGAGCCTGCGGCGCATGCGGCGCGCCCAGCAGATGGTGCTTGGCGACGCCGGCCAGCAGGACGTGGTCGCCCACGCCGCGCGCATCCAGGAGGCATTTGAAGCGCTGCGCACCTATGTCGACGACGTGGCGCTGCGCCTGGACGGGCGCCTGGCGGGCGTCGAAGCGGCGATGCGCACCACGATCGCCCACCGCGCGCTGGTTCGCTATGACGCCTACAACGAGCTGTCGGGCCACCAGTCGCTGTCGATCGCGCTGCTCGACGAGGAACAGTCGGGCGTCGTGCTGTCGTGCATCCATCACCGCGACCAAGCGCGCGTCTACGCCAAGCAGGTCACGGCCGGTCGCGGCGAACTCGAGCTCTCGCCAGAGGAGGCCGAGGCGGTGCGCGTTGCGCTGGCGCCGCCGGTCGCGCCCGCGGTGGGCGAGGGCGCCGCCGAGCAGTCGGCCTAGCGATGGCGCCGCCAGCGCGCGCGCGCGTCGGCTTTCTCGGCCCAGCGGGCACGTTCACCGAGCAGGCGCTGCTGTCCAGCGCGAGTGCCGACGCGGTCCAGCCCGTCGCGCAGGGCGGCATCTATGAGACCTTCGCCGCGCTGCGCCAGGGCGACGTGCGTTGGGCGATCGCGCCGATCGAGAACTCACTGGACGGCTCGATCAGCGTGACGCTCGATCTGCTGGCCGAGCCCGACGGCGGGGTGGAGATCGTCGGCGAGGCGCAGCTGCGCGTGCGCCACGCCCTGATCGCCGTCGAGCCCGTCGAGCTGGCGGAGATCGACACGGTGCTCACCCACCCGCAGGTGCCCGGCCAGTGCCGGCGGTTTCTGCGCGGTGAGCTGGCCCACGCTCGCGTGCTTGCCGCCAGCTCGACGGCGGGCGCCGTGCAGACCATCGCCGCCGAGGGCCGGCCGGCGAGTGCCGCGATCGGCACGGCGTTGGCGGCGAGCATCTACGGCGCCGCCGTGATCCGCGAGGACATCGAGGATCGCGGCGACAACGAAACGCGCTTCGTCTGGCTGGCGCGCAGCGACGAGCGCTCGCCCGCGCCGCTCGCACCTGAATCTGCGCCGGCAGAGTGCAAGACGTCGATCGTGTTCTGGGGCTCAGGCGCC
Organism: Solirubrobacteraceae bacterium; assembly: GCA_036264175.1. Classification (GTDB taxonomy): domain Bacteria; phylum Actinomycetota; class Thermoleophilia; order Solirubrobacterales; family Solirubrobacteraceae; genus Palsa-744. The sequence continues at coordinate 58,055 of DATARK010000112.1, read as the reverse complement.
GAGAGCCCTGGCTGGCTGGTGCGCTGTCTGGACGAGTTCGCGCGGCGCGAGATCAACCTGACGAAGATCGAGTCGCGACCACGTCGCGAGCGCCTTGGGCGCTACATGTTCTTCGCCGATCTGAACGGGCGCGCCGAGGACGAGAACGTGGCAGAAGCGATCGACGGCGTGCGCGCAATAGCCGAGCACGTGGGCGTGCTGGGCTCCTATCGAGCTGCCGCCACGGCCGACAACTGACGTTACCTCCCGGCGCGCTTTGCGCCCGCGCGGCGCAGACCCTCGCTAGACTGCCGCGTTGACGATGCAAAGCACAGTCCCACCAGAGCCGGTGGGGTCCGTGCCGCCTTCCGAGCACCAGCGGCGCGGACCTGAGACATCGCCGAGAACGGCGATGGGTGGTCGGGTGCTCGTTCTGAACGCGACGTATGAGCCGATCAACGTCTGCACCGTGCGCCGCGCTGTCGTGCTGCTGTTGAAGGAGAAGGCCGAGCTTCTCGAGCGCGGTCTGTGGGAGCTTCACTCCGAGAGCGCGACGCTGGCGCGCCCTGTCGTGATCCGGCTGGTCAGCTACGTCAACGTGCCGCGCGACGCGCATCGGCGCAAGATCACCCGCCGCGCCGTGTTCGCTCGCGACAGCTGGACCTGCCAGTACTGCGGGTCGCGCTCCAACCTGACAGTCGACCACGTGATCCCGCGCTCCAAGGGCGGCTCGTCGAGCTGGGAGAACATCGTCGCCTCGTGCGCTCCATGCAACCGGCGCAAGGGCGACCGGCTGCCGCGCCAGGCCGGCATGCACCCGCGCCACGCTCCGCGCACGCCCCGCGCCGAGATCTTCATCCACGTCGCCAGCCCAACGATCCCTGCGGCTTGGCTGGCGTACCTGCCTCAAGCCGCCTGACCGATCGCGAGTGTGTTAACGACGAAGGGCGCCTCGACAGACGCCCTTCGCTCACTGCTCTGACTGGAAAACCGAGACGGCTGAAAAGGCTGCCGGAGGGACCAGAACCGGCGGTCGTCTCGGGGTGTCCCGGGTTGGATTCCGCTAAGCGGTCCAGCCTTTCCGACCTAGCGGCCGGTCACCTCCAGGGTCCCGCAAAAACTGTCAGACAACGTACGGACCACCTCCTTTCTCTGGTCCGCCCAGGGTAGCGGACAAGGCTGACGCGCGCAGGCGCTCGACGACGCGCTGCACTCAGCGAACGATGACGCCGAACTCCTGCGTGTACAGGGCGCCTTCGACGCCTTCGGCGAGCGATTCCGGGACCTGCGGCTGGACGTCGATGCCGGTGTCGCGGTACTTGCTTTCGAGGATGTTGGCCAGGTGCTCGGGCGAGGCGATCCAGGCGTTGACGATCGCCTGCGGAGTCGCCAGCGTGAGCGTGCCCCAGGCAAGGTTCTCACCGATCACGTATCCGGCTTCCGAGTTGGGGATGTAGCCGGTCGTGCGGATTCGCTGCACGGGCGTCTGGCCGGACGGCGAGACGTGATCGAAGTAGTTCAGCGCGAGCATTTCCTTGCCGTGGCTTTCCGCCGCCGCTTCCAGGCGAGCGTCGGTGGCGAGCGGTTCCTCGCCGTTCTGCGCGCGCTCGGTGTTGATCAGACACAGCACGGCGGCACGCACGGTGGGGAGATTGCCGCGTTCGGGCAACAGCTGGGTGTTCTGACAGGGCGTCGCGAGCACCTTGGCGATCGCTGCGGCGGCGCTCGTCGGCCCTTCGATCGTGGTCGAAGCGGCTTTGCGCGGTGGTGTCACATGCCTCGGGCGCGGCGCCTTGGTCTTGGCGCGACCGCTCGTCGGACGGCAGCTCGTGTGCTTGGCACGCCGCTTGTGCGACGTGTTGCAAGTACTGGACTTGCGGCGGCCGTGAGCGGACGCCGCCCGAGCGACGGCGCTTGGACGTGCGGGCGCAGCCGCGTACTGTCCAGCGCGCTGTGCAGCGGAAGTCTCCCGTGCTACATACGCGCTCGCGGAGCCCCCAGCTGCGGCGAACGCTGCGAGCGTCGCCGCGATGGCGGTCAGGGTTCCCGAACGGGTCACCCTGTGGCTGTCGGCGGTGCGTGCCCTTCGTCTGAGGCTCTAGACGCGAATCTGGACGGGTGGCGGCGCTGCTCAGGCGTCCTCTGCCGGCGCGTCTGCGCTCTCGGCGGCGGCGTCCGGCGCTGGGCTCGGGGCGTCAACGTCCATGTCCTCCGCGCCCTCCTCGCCCGCATCGACGACCAGCGCGACCGCGCTCACGAGATCCTCGTCCTTGAGGTTCATCACGCGCACGCCCGTGGCCGAGCGGCCCTGCTGTGAGATGCCTCCGGCCGAGGTGCGCTGGACCATGCCGCCGACGCTGATGAACACGAGCTCCTGATGCTCGCGCACGACCAGCGCACCGGCCAGCCCGCCCTTGCGCTCGGTCAGGCCGATCGTCTTCACCCCTTTGGCGCCGCGGTTGGTCTTGCGGTACTGCGCGATCTGCGTACGCTTGCCGTAGCCGTTTTCGGTCACCACCAGCAGGTCCATGTCGTCGCGCGCGACGTCCATCGCGATGACCTCGCCCTTCTTGCCCACGTCCATGCCGCGCACGCCCGTCGTGTCGCGGCCCATCGAGCGCGCATCGGACTCGGCGAAGCGCACCGTCAGGCCGGCCTTGGAGACCATGATGATCTCGTCGTCGGGGTCGACCGCGCGCACGGCGAGCAGCTCGTCGTCGTCACGGATCTTGATCGCGATGATGCCGTCGGCTTTGATCGGCGTGTTGTAGGCGAGGAACTCGGTCTTCTTGACCGTTCCCGACTTCGTCGCGAAGACCAGGTACTTGGTCTCTGAGAAGTCGCGCGTGGACACGACCGCTTGGATGCGCTCGCCTTCGCGCAGCGGCAGTATGTTGACCAGCGCGCGTCCCTTGGCCGTGCGCGAGGCCTCGGGCAGCTCGTAGACCTTCGAGCGGTAGACCTTGCCGCGGTTTGAGAAGAACAGCAGGTAGTCGTGCGACGAGCAGACGAACAGATGCTCGATGAAGTCGCCGTCCTTCATGTCCATGCCGGTGACGCCGCGCCCGCCGCGCGCCTGTTGGCGGTAGGTAGCCAGCGGCAGCGACTTGATGTAGCCGGTCTGCGTGATCGTGATCACCATCTGCTGGTCGGCGATCAGATCCTCGATGTCGATCTCGTCCTCGGAGTGACTGATCTCCGTTCGCCGCTCATCGCCAAAGCGCTCGGCGATCTCCGTCAGCTCCTCCTTGATCACGGCGAGCACGCGGGTCTCGTCGCCGAGGATCGCGCGCAGCTCGGCGATCCGCTCGGTCACGTCGGCGTGCTCCTGTTTGATCGAATCGGCCTCCAGCGCGGTCAGCTGCGACAGGCGCAGGTCGAGGATCGCCGTGGCCTGGATGTGGCTCAGCTCGAAGCGCTCCACGAGCTGCTCGCGCGCGGCGTCGCGATCGCGCGAGGCGCGAATCAGCTCGATGATCGCGTCGAGGTGGTCCAGCGCGATCAGCAGCCCCTGCAGGATGTGGGCGCGCGCCTCCTTTTCGGCCAGCTCGTGCTTGGTGCGTCGGACGATCACCTCACGCTGGTGGGCGACGTAGTTGTGGATCACCGCCTGCAGCGGCAGCGTGCGTGGCACGTTGTCGACCAGCGCGACAATGTTCACGCCGAACGTCGTCTGCATGGGCGTGTGCTTGTAGAGCTTGTTCAGCGCGACCTTGGGAATCACGTCGCGCTTGAGCTCGATCACCAGGCGCATGCCGCGCTTGTCGGACTCGTCACGCAGGTCGGAGATCTCAGAGATGCGTTTCTCGTGCACCAGGTCGGCGATCTTCGAGATCAGGCCGCCGTCGCCGCCCTTCTTGACCATGAACGGCAGCTCGGTGACGACGATTGCCTCCTTGCCCTGTTTGAGCGGCTCGACGTGCGCGCGAGCCTGGATGCGCACGCGTCCGCGCCCTTTCTCATAGGCGTCTTTGATGCCCGAGTGGCCGAGGATGATCCCTCCGGTCGGGAAGTCCGGGCCTTTGATGTGGCGCATCAGGCCGGCCGTGTCGATGTCCTGGTCGTCGATGTAGGCGATCGTCGCGCCGATCACCTCGCGCAGGTTGTGCGGCGGGATGTTCGTCGCCATGCCCACGGCGATGCCGGACGAGCCGTTGACGAGCAGATTGGGGAAGCGCGCCGGCAGCACCAGCGGTTCGCGCCGCGAGCCGTCGTAGTTGGGCGCGAAGTCGACCGTGTCCATGTCGAGATCGCGCAGCATCTCCGTGGCGATGCGTGCCAGGCGTGCCTCTGTGTAGCGCATCGCGGCAGCCGGATCATCGTCCACCGAGCCGAAGTTGCCCTGGCCGTCGACCAGTTCGTTGCGCATGGAGAAGTCCTGCGCCATGCGCACCAGCGCGTCGTAGATCGCCGAGTCGCCGTGCGGGTGATAGTTGCCCATCACCTCGCCGACGATCTTCGCGCACTTGGCGTAGGAGCGAGTCGGCCCGAGGCCGAGCTCGTTCATCGCGTAGAGCACGCGGCGGTGCACCGGCTTCAGGCCGTCGCGCACGTCGGGCAGCGCGCGCCCGACGATCACCGACATCGCGTAGTCGAGATACGCCGTGCGCATCTCCTCCTCGAGGCCCCGCGGTTCGACGTTGCCTCCGCCGATCACATCAGTGGCTGCCATCGCTCACCTCCCCGAGGTACTGGTGGGTGTGCCAGGTGGGGCGTAGGGTCAAGCAGATCAAGGACGCAGGGAGCGTGGCGTACCGATCGTGAATCGACGGGATTCCCGATCGGCCAGCACGCGAGCGACTGAGGACGCCGACCGATCGTCGACCGAGATGCGCTCCACGATCGGCCAGCGCCGGCCATACGTCACACATCGAGATTCGCCACGGCCCGTGCGTTGTCCTCGATGAATGCGCGGCGCGGCTCGACCTGGTCGCCCATCAGCATCGAGAAGATGCGGTCGGCGGCGAAGGCGTCCTCGAGCGTGACCTGTGCGAGCGTGCGGCTGGAAGGAGCCATCGTCGTTTCGCCGAGCTGTTCGGCGTTCATCTCGCCGAGTCCCTTGAAGCGCTGCAGTTTGACGCCCTTCTGCGCGACCGTCATGACGGCGGCGCGCAGCGTCTCGAAGGAGGTCGCCGTCTCGCTCGCGTCGCTCAGGCGCACGTCGAAGGGCGGCGTGCCGGCGAGCTCGATCAACTGCGCATGCACGCGCGCCAGCTGGCGGTACTCCTCGGAGTCGAACAGCGAATGCTTGATGCGATGCGTGAGCGCAAAACCGGTCTTGGCCTCGACGGCCTTGACGCGGATCTCCACGTCGTCGTGGGAGATCAGCTCGGTGGCATAGGTCTCGCCGACCAGGCCGGCACGGCCGAGCAGCTCGATCGCCGCCTCGCCGCTCATCACCTGCTCGCCGAGCAGCGACGATTCTTCGAGGAACTGCACGACGCCATGGCCGTAGCGCCCGCGCAGCGACAGCGCCCAGCCTTCGTACTGCTTGAGCAGTCGCGAGAAGCGCTGCCAGCGTGCCTCGGTCAGCTTGAACTGCGTTCCGTGGCGGTCGAAGACATCGATCTTCTCCCATTTGTCGGCGAGCAGGATCTCCTCGAGCTCTGCGTCCTTCTCGATGTAGCGTTCGCGCGAGCCCTGCTTGAGCTTGTACAGCGGCGGCTTGGCGATGTACACGTAGCCGGCCTCGATCAGCTCTTTCATCTCGCGGAACAGCAGTGTCAGCACGAGCGTGCGGATGTGCGCGCCGTCGACGTCGGCGTCGGTCATCAGCACGACCTTGTGATAGCGCGCGTTCTCGATGTTGAACTCGTCGCGTACGCCGGTGCCGATCGCGGTGATCAGCGCCTGGATCTCGGTGTTCTGAAGCACCTTGTCGATGCGCGACTTCTCGACGTTGAGGATCTTGCCGCGCAGTGGCAGCACGGCCTGCGTGTTGCGGTCGCGCCCCTGCTTGGCCGAGCCGCCGGCAGAGTCACCCTCGACGACGAACAGCTCGGCCAGAGAGGGGTCCTTGACCGAACAGTCGGCGAGCTTGCCCGGCAGCGTCGAGTTCTCCAGCGCGGACTTGCGTCGCGTCAGGTCGCGCGCCTTGCGCGCGGCCTCGCGGGCGCGCTGTGCCTGGACGGACTTCATGATCACGGCTTTTGCCTCGCTGGGGTTCTCCTCGAGGAACTCGCCGAGCCCGGCGTTGACGATCGACTCGACGAAGCCGGCCATGCCGGGGTTGCCGAGCTTGGTCTTGGTCTGTCCCTCGAACTGCGGGTCGCGCAGCTTGACCGAGATCACCGCGGTGAGGCCCTCGCGCACGTCCTCGCCGGAGAGGTTGTCCTCTTTCTCCTTGAGCAGGCCGTGGTCGCGCGCGTACTTGTTCAGCGTGCGCGTGAGCGCCGAGCGAAAGCCGCTCATGTGCGAGCCGCCCTCGCGCGTGTTGATGTTGTTGGCGAAGGAGTGGATCGAGTCCTGGTATGAGGAGTTCCACTGCATGGCAATCTCGGCCGCGCCCTCGTCGGATTCGCCGGCGAAGAAGACGACCTTGCGGTGGACCGTTTCCTTGTTCTCGTTGAGGTAGGAGACGAAGTCCTCGATGCCGCCCTCGTAGCGGAACGTCGCCGAGTGGCCGTCGCCGCGCTCATCGACGATCGAGATCTTCAGGCCGCGCGTGAGGAAGGCGGTCTCACGCAGGCGCTCTTCGAGCGTGAGGAAGTCGAAGTCGAGCGACTCGAAGATGTCGGCGTCGGGCAGGAACGTGACGCTGTTGCTGGTGCCCTCGTCCCTGCCGAGCTTCTCGCCCTTGACGAGCTCGGACTGCGGCACGCCGCGCGAGTACTCCTGTGAGAAGACGTGGCCGTCGCGGCGGATCTCCACGCGCAGCTGCTCGGATAGGGCGTTTACGACCGAGACGCCGACGCCGTGCAGGCCGCCGGAGACCTTGTAGCCGCCACCGTCGCCGAACTTGCCGCCGGAGTGCAACACGGTGAGGACGACTTCGACGGCCGGCTTGCCCTCTTTCTCCATCGTCGCGACGGGGATGCCGCGCCCGTTGTCCAGGACGGTGACGGAGTTGTCGGGATGGATCGTGACGGAGACCTCGGTGCAGAAGCCTGCCAGCGCCTCGTCGACGGAGTTGTCGACGACCTCGTAGACGAGATGGTGCAAGCCCATCACGCCGGTCGATCCGATGTACATGCCGGGGCGCTTGCGCACCGCCTCCAAGCCTTCGAGGACGGTGATGTCCTGTGCGTCGTAGGTGCTCGACCCGTCGGTCATGGACGGATCGTTGACGCCGCCATTCTTCGCCTTCGTCGAGCCCTCTTCAGAGCTGTCGCTGCCTGTCGCCAATCGGCCTCCGATTACGTGAGAAAGCCCCGGAATCCGCGACGCTCAAAGTGCGGGCCGGGGCGCGTTTCGTGTGTACATAAGAATAGCACGCAGCGGTGTCGCAAGGCCGCGTGCCTGTGACCCCGAATTCCTGGAAAATGCAGGGAAAACTGGCTATTCTCGGCCGAAAAACGGGGTCTGCGCGCGCAGCGTCGGGCGCAAGCGACGGCGCGCGCGTTTCAGCCGACGCGGCAGCGCAGCTCGCGGATCGCCTGCTCGCCGATAGCGGCGTTCAACGCCGGCACCAGCTGGCCGGCCATCAGATGCAGCTCCTCCGCCCACACGGCGGCGTCGCAGCTGACGGTGAGCACGCCATTGCGCTCACCAGTGGGGCGAGCCGCGGAGGCGATCGCGGGGCCCGTCGCACCCTCCCACACCTGCTGCACGCGAGCGAGCGTGGTGGCCGGCGCGAGCGTCGCCGCGAGCCCGTCCAGCGCTGAGGTCAAGGGGCGCGGCGCGGGCCTTCTCACGCCGCCAGCGCCTCCTGCAGAATCGTGCCCGGCGAGACGCGCAGGCGCGCAACGCGCGGGTCCGAAGCGCCGGGCACGTGCGCCAGGTCGGTCGTGGCGATCACGCTCTGCCCGTCGGCGACGAGCTCGGCGGCCAGCAGCTCGCGGCGGTCGGCGTCGAGCTCGCTCATGACGTCGTCTAGCAGCATCAGCTGCGTGCGGCTTCGCTCGCGGGCGAGCACGTCTCGCTCGGCCAGCAGCAGCGCCAGCAGCGCAAGGCGCTGCTCTCCCTGGGACCCGTACAGCCGCAGCTCGCGGCGGTCGCGCAGCAGCGCCAGCTCGTCGCGGTGCGGGCCGTGTCCGGTGAAACCCCGCTCCATGTCCGACGCCAGGCGCGCCCGGAGCTCGGCGACGAACTCGTCGGCGTCTGCGGCGCGCGAGCGCGGCCGGTAGTCGAGCTCGGCATCGCCGGCCAAACCAAGCTGTGTGGCGCGCTCGACGAACGGATCGGCCAGCAGCGCGACCGCGGCGGTGCGATGCTCGCGCACCGCCAGCGCGCGCAGGGCAAGCTCACGGTCCCATGTCGACAACGTCGCATCCGAGGCACGGCCGGAGCGCATGCGCGCCAGCAGCGCGTTGCGTTGGGCGAGCACGCGCGAGTACTCGCGGCGGTCGGCGGTGCGCGTGGGCCAGATCGCCGCGACGACCTGATCGAGGTGCGCGCGGCGAACCGACGGCGGCCCCTTCAACAGCTCCAGGCGGTCGGGCTCGAACACGCTGAGCAGCGGGCGGAAGTCGACCTCGAGCAGGCGCTCGACGACGGCGCCGTCGGCGGTCATGCGCTTCACGCCGCGCTCGCCGTCCGGCCCGGCTCCGTAAGCGACGCTGAGCTCGTGCTCTTGGGCCTGCTCGCTGCCGTGCACGACCACGCGCGCGGCCTGCGCGCCGAAGCGCACCAGCTCGCGTTCGTTTCGCGTGCGCGGCGAGCGCCCGGTGCAGCCGAAGTACAGCGCCTCCAGCAGGTTGGACTTGCCGGCGCCGTTGGGCCCGTACACGACCGTCAGGCCAGGGCCGAGCGCAGCCTCCGCGCGTGCGTAGGTGCGAAAGTCGCGCAGCTGCACGCTGAGCACGCGCACGTCATGCCTCTAGACGTTCAAGCGGATCGGCATTATGAGATACACGAAGTCGCCGGAGTCGGGCGATTCGATCAGGCCGGGACGCAGCGGGCTGATCAGCTTGAGGATCAACTCGTCGGACTCGATGCTCTCCAGGCCGTCGCGCAGGAAGTCGGGGTTGAAGCCGATCTCGAAGGACTCGCCGTGGAACGGGACCGGCACGGCCTCGCTGGCCTCGCCGACGTCGGGAGTCTGGGCCGAGACCGTCAACGTGCCCTCGCTGAAGCTGAGGCGCAGCGGCGCGTTCTTCTGCGCGAGCAGGCTGATGCGTCGGACGACATCGGTCAGCTCGCCGCTGGCCAGGCGCAGCTCGTGCTCGACGGACTCGGGCAGCAGCTGGCGGTAGTTGGGGAACTGCCCGTCTATCAGGCGCGAGGACAGCACGATGCTGCCGAGCTCGAACACGACCTGGTTCTGGCCGACGCTGACGGCGAGCGACTCGCCGGGAGCGGCCGCGGCGATGCGCGCGAGCTCCTGCAGCGCACGTGCCGGAACATTGGCCTCGAGGCTGCCCTGCAGGGGAGCGTCCAGCGCGGTCTCCTTGACGCTCAGCCGGTAGGAGTCGGTGGCGACCATGCGCAGCTCCTGCGCGGAGGCCGACATGAGGATGCCCGTGAGCACCGGGCGCGTCTCGTCACGCGAGGCCGAGCGCGCGACGCGCGAGATCGTCTCCACGAACGCATCGACCGGCAGCGCGACGCGCGTCTCCGGCGACGGCTCGGGCAGCGTCGGGAAGTCCTCGGCGCGCAGCGTGCGCAGGTGGAACGTCGCCGGGCCGGAGATCAACTCGACGTCCTGCTCTGCACTGCGCAGCTCCAGCGAGACCTCGGGCGCCGGCAGCGAGCGAGCGACATCGAGCAGCAGGCGTGCGGGAAGGACCGCGCTGCCGGGACGGCTTGCCTCAGCCTCGAGCGGCACGCGCAGGCCGATCTCCATATCCGTCGCACGCAGCTCCGGCGTAACTCCCTCGGCGGCGGAGATCATCACACCGGACAGGGCCTGCACGGCGCTGCGCGTCGAAGCAACGCGCGTGACGGTCTGCAGCTGGTTCAACAGCTCTGAAGTCGATAGGGAAAGCTTCATCTGCGGTGGAAAGAGGGAGTAGTGAGTAGGGGCTGTGGATATGTGGAGGGGCAGTGCTGGTAGGACGTGACCGCTGTGAGCCGGTGGATGAGGCTGTGCATAGGCACGAGCAGTCTCTCAGGCAATGCGGTCGGTCGGAGCCTGATCGGACAGTCCGCGACGAGCGGCGAGGTTGCGAGACAGCTTGTCCACAGCCTGTTGGGCATCGCGGTCGTCGGCGATGCGCGCGGCGGTGCGACGCCAAGCGTGCAGAACGGTCGTGTGATCGCGTCCGCCGAACTGACGGCCGATCGCCGGCAGCGATTCACCGGTGAGCTCACGTGCGAGGTACATGGCCACCTGGCGCGGCCAGGAGACGCGCGCTGTGCGCGCGCTGGAGAGCAGCTCGCCGGTGGAGAGGCCGAAGTGCGCGCCGACCGCCGCCTGGATCTCGGCGACCGACGTCGGCTGGCCTGACGCCGCTGTCGTCGAGCGTGGATACAGCGTGTCGAGCACCTCGCGCGCCAGCTCGGCCGTGAGTGGGCGACTGGTCAGCGAGCTGAAGGCGACGACGCGTATCAGCGCTCCCTCCAGCGCGCGCACATTGCTGTCGATGCGTTCGGCGATCGCCAGCAGCGCCTGCTCGTCGCTCAGCTGCACGCCGTCGTGGTCGGCGCGCTTGCGCAGGATCGCCATGCGGGTGGCGAGGTCGGGGGGCGCGACGTCGGCGACCAGCCCGGCCTCGAAGCGCTCGCGCAGGCGGTCCTCCAGCGCTTGCAGGTCGCGCGGCGGTCGATCGGAGGTGACGACGATCTGGCGCCCTCCGTCGTGCAGCGCGTTGAACGTATGGAAGAACTCCTCCTCGGTCTTGGCCTTTCGCTGCAGGAACTGCACGTCGTCGAGCAGCAGCACGTCGACGTCGCGAAAGCGTGCCTTGAAGGCTTCGGTGCGGCCAGCGCCGAGCGAGTCGAGGAAGTCGTTGGTGAACGCCTCGCCGGTGGTGCAGCGCACGGTCAGCGTCGGGCTGTGCGCGAGCATCAACGTGGCGATGGCGCTGAGCAGGTGCGTCTTGCCGACGCCGGGCGGACCGCAGATGAACAACGGGTTGTAGGCCTGCGCGGGCATCTCGGCGACGGTCAGCGCTGCGGCGTGTGCCAGCCGGTTGCTGTCGCCGATGACGAACTGCTCGAAGGTCAGCTTGGGGTTGCCCAGTGGTCCGCTGCGCGACTCCGGCGCGCCGGAAGAGGCGGACGGTGTCTCGGCTCGGGACACCCGCGGGCGCGCGCGTCCAGGCGTGGAGGGTCGCGCCGAGCGCGCAGCACGGCGGGATTGTCGCTGCCCATCGCCGGGACCGTCGCCGCGTGCGAGCTCGACGAGCTCGACGCGCGCGCCGTCGCCGAGGATCTTGGCGGTGCAGGACTCGAGCAGGCGCCCGAAGCGGTCGCCGATCCAGCCGCGACTGTGCGGCGGCGCCTGCAGCGTGAGGCAGCGATCGTCGAGCGCGAGCGCGTGCAGCGGCGCGAGCCAGATGCGGTACGCGGCCTCGTCGACGGACAGTGCAAGCTCGGCTTGCACGCGCGACCATATGTGCTCCAGCTCGGCGCTCACGGCAGCGTTGATCCGCTCTCTCCCAAAGAGTTGACGGCTATTGGAAAGGGGAGCCCGTGGGCTCCGGTGAGGCGACTATAACCGACGCCTTCGCGCCGGTCGCGCGGCTGCTCGCAACTGCCGGAAAAATTACGCGCCGGCCAATTTGGTCCCTATACTTCAGCGCCGACGTCGCCCCCGCGACGGCCGCTACAGGCCGCCGCGTGAGGAGGATCTCAGCGGCGCGGAACGAATACTGATGAAGCGGACCTACCAGCCAAAGAAGCGCAAGCGTGCCCGCGCGCACGGCTTTCGTGCGCGTATGCAGACGCGTGCCGGGCGGTTGACGCTGAAGCGGCGCCGCGACAAGGGGCGCAAGCGACTCTCTACCTGAGGGTGATGGTTGCGCGATGAACCCGCGGTCGTCAAGTCGCGGTCGCCTGTCGCGCAGCGCGGAGTTCGAGCGGGTCTACCGCCAGGGGCGCTCGACGGCCAACCGCCATCTGGTGCTGTACACGTTCCCCAACGCTTCGGCCGAGCGCCCGCGGCTGGGGCTGTCGGTCTCGCGCAAGGTGGGTGGGGCTGTGGAGCGCAACCGTGTCAAGCGACTGCTGCGCGAAGCGTTCTCGCGCGTGGAGGGTGAGCTGCGCGCCGACCAGGACGTGGTCGTCGTGGCACGGCCTTCGGCGGCGGAGCTGGTCGAGCGCGAGGGTCTGGCGGGGGTCGACGCGGCGCTCGGCGAGCTGATCGCCAAGGCGGGCATGCGCGCCGGCGACAAGGGGTCCGGCGAGGCGCCGGCGCAGGAGCGAGCGTGACGAGCACGCACGTCCCGCACGAACGCTCCGCAGTCGAGGACGAGCACGCGGCCTCTGCGCTCGCGCGCGTCGCGCGCGCGATCGTGGTCGCGCCGATCGCGCTGTATCAGCGCGTGATCTCGCCGGCGATTCCGCGGCGCTGCAAGTACGAGCCCACATGCTCGCGTTATGCGGTCGAAGCGATACGGGAGTACGGCATACTTAGGGGCGCGGTGCTCGCGACCTGGCGCCTGCTGAGGTGCAATCCGTGGAGCTATGGCGGATACGATCCGGTGCAGGCCCAGCGAGTGTTCCCGCTCGGCCACGCACGGGCGTCTGAGCGGGATATCGGCAGCGAGCCGCCGCCGCAGAGCACCTAGAGCGCATGCTAATCATCGCCAACGTAATCGAGGACGCGTTCTCGCCGCTGATCAGCGCGTTCGAGTCGGTGATGGTGTTCATCCACGACAACGTCGTGGGCGGGAGCTGGGGCCTGGCGATCATCGGCCTGACGGTGCTGATCCGCGCCGTGCTGGTGCCGCTGACCTACCGGCAGCTGAAGTCGATGCAGGAGATGCAGCGTCTGTCTCCGCAGATCGCCGCGCTGAAAGAGAAGTACAAGGACGACAAACAGCGCCAGCAGCAAGAGATCATGACGTTCTACCGGGAGAACAAAATCAACCCGCTGGCGTCGTGCCTGCCGCTGCTGCTGCAGCTGCCGGTGTTCATCTCGCTGTTCTACATGCTGCGCACGGACCTGAAGCTCGACATCTGCGGCACACAGATGCGCGAACACTTCTCGCAGCTGCTCGGCAAGACGATCGTGCACAACAGCGAAATTCCCTCCGGCGCGGTGACGCACGCGGGCGCGCACATCAAGGGGCTGTCGGAAATCGGCTGCAACGTGGTGGCGCCGCACTCGGCGAAGTTCCTGTTCCTGCCGGACATCACCGAAAAGGCCACGGGCGCGGCGCTGATCGTGCTGATCGTGCTGTACGTCGGCTCGCAGGTCGCATCCACGTTGGTGGCCACGGCCACGGCCGACAAGAACCAGCGCCGGCTGATGCTGCTGCTGCCGCTGGTGTTCGTGGTGATCCTGTATCGCTACCCGGCGGGCCTGTTGGTGTACTGGATCACGACGAACCTGTGGACGATCGGCCAGCAGTACCTGATCAAACGACGCATCGGACCGCCGGCGGCGCCGGCCGAGACCAAGGGCGCGGCGAACGGCAAACCGTCGCGAGCGCTCAAGCCGGCGCTGGCGGGCGCCGGGGCATCGGTCGTCAGCGCCGGGGGCGGAGGCGATTCGAGCGCGCCGCCACCGCCGACGAAAAGCTCACGGCGCAGAGGCTCACGAGAGAAGACCGAGGAGGCCGGGGCGGGTAACGGCAAACCGGCAGCGCCGCCACCGCGGCCGCCGCGAAAGAAGAAGAAACGCTCGGGGAGGCGTAGATGAGCGACGAGGCGAACGCCGGAGCTGCGGGCGCGGACGAGGAAGAGCTGGAGCCCGCGGAGCTGCTGGAGGAGCTGCTGGAGGAAATCACCGCCGGCCTCGGCCTTGAGGCTGAGGTGGAGGTTGAGGAGGCGCAGGGTGTCTTGCGCGGGCGGATCGTCGGCGAAGACGTCGGACTGTTCATCGGCCGACGCGGCCAAACGATCGACGCGGTGCAGCATCTGGCGCAGCGCATCGTGTTCCCCGACGGCCCGTCGACGACGCGCGTGGAAATAGACGCCGACGGCTACCGCGAGCGCCGCGCAGAACTGCTGCGCGAGGATGCAGACGACGCCGCCGAGGAAGCGCTGCGCGACGGTCAGCCGGTGGAGCTCGAGCCGATGCCGCCGTCGGAGCGGCGCATTGTGCACGAGTACCTGCGCGAGCGCGGGGGCGTTGAGACGCACAGCGAGGGCGAGGAGCCCAAGCGCTACCTCGTGGTCTCGCCCGCCGACGCTTGACCGCACGGGTGTTTCACGGGAAACATCGCTAGGGCGATGGACGTCGAGCGAGGCGATTGGCGCGCGGGCCTTCAGCGCTACGGCCTCGATTCCAATCAGCTGGCCCAGCTGGCGTCGATTCTGAGCGAGTTGGAGCGCTCCGAACGGGCTCCGACGAGCGTGCGCGATCCGCGCGAGGCCGTCGATGCGCACCTCGCGGACTCGCTTGTGGGCCTTGATTTTGATGAGCTCCGCTCGGCGTTCACGGTGGCCGACATGGGCTCCGGGCCCGGTTTTCCGGGCACGGCGCTGGCGGTCGCCCTGCCGGATGCGCATTTCAGCCTGATCGAGAGCCAGCGTCGCAAGTGCGAGTTCCTGGCCGGCCTGTGTGCCGCCGCGCGCATCGCCAACGCGTCGGTGACCTGCACTCGCGTGGAGGATTGGCGCGAGGGAGAGGGCGCAAACGACGCGGTGCTGGCTCGCGCGCTTGCGCCACAGCCGGTGGTGCTGGAGTACGCGGCGCCGCTATTGCGCCGGGGCGGCGCGCTGCTGGACTGGCGCGGCAGGCGCGACGCCGCGCAGGAGCGCGACGCGGCGGCGGTGGCCGAGCAGCTGGGACTGGCGCTTCGCGAGATCCGCCACGTGCAGCCGTTTGCGCAGGCGCGCGACCGCCATGTGCACGTGTTCGTCAAGGAGCAGCCCACGCCGCAGCGATTTCCGCGTCGCGCGGGTATGGCGCGCAAGCGCCCGTTGGCCGCCTGAGCCGCCAAATCGCCCGCTGCTTGGGGAGATTGCCGCTGCCTCTGACCGCCGTCGGCGCTAGCTTGCTGCAAATGGGCACGGTGTATGCAATCGCCAACCAGAAGGGCGGCGTCGGCAAGACCACGACGGCGCTGAATGTCAGCGCGTGCATCGCCGAGGCCGGCTACAGCACGCTGCTGGTGGACGTGGACCCGCAGGCCAACGCGACGGTCGGGCTGGGCATCGCGCGCACGCACTCGCCGGGGCTGTATGAGGTGCTTACGGGCGAGGCGACGGCTGCCGAGGCGATCACAGAGTCAAGCGTGCAGGGCCTGCAGGTGATTGCGGCGGGCGCGGGCCTGGCGGGCGCCAACGTGGAGCTGCCGCGCGTGGAGGGCTTCGAGCAGCACCTGCGCGAGCGCCTGGCGCCGCTGCGCGACAGCTACCGCTACATCCTGCTCGACTGCCCGCCGTCGTTGGGGCCGCTGACGGTGGCCGCGCTGGTGGCGGCCGACCGCGTGATCGTGCCGGTGCAGACCGAGTACTTCGCGCTGGAGGGTCTTGCGGGCCTGCTGGACACGCTGGCGCTGATCCAGCGCGAGCTGAACCCGCGTCTGACGATCGCCGGCATGCTGCTGACGATGCACGACAACCGCACGCGGCTGGGCCGCGACGTCGAGCGCGAGGTGCGCGAGCACTTTCCCGAGCTGGTGTTCTCGACGGTGATCCCGCGCAACGTGCGCGTCGGCGAGGCGCCCAGCTACGGGCTACCTGTTACTCACCACGACCCCCACAGCGCGGGCGCAGAGGCTTACTTCGAGCTGGCAAAGGAGGTGGCGGCGCGTGGCTAAGCCGAAGCCGGGAATGGGCAGAGGGCTGCAGGCGATCCTGGCGGTGTCGGCCGACGGCGATCAAGACAAGACCGACGAGCTGCGCGAGCTGCCGCTGGAGCTGATCGTGCCGAGCCCGACGCAGCCGCGGCGGCATTTCGACGAGGACGCGCTGCAGGCGCTGGCCGGCTCGCTGGGCGAGCGCGGCGTGCTGCAGCCGGTGCTCGTGCGTCCGAAGGCCGGCGGCACGTTCGAGCTGGTCGCCGGCGAGCGACGCTGGCGCGCCGCGCAGATCGCCGGCCTGCCGAGCGTTCCGGCGCTTGTGCGTCCGCGCGACGACGCCGAAGCGATCGAGCTGGCGCTGATCGAGAACATGGCGCGCGAGGATCTCAACCCGATCGAGGAGGCGCGTGCGTGCGCGGCGCTCGTGGAGGAGCTGGGCCTGACGCGCGAGGAGGTCGGGCGTCGCGTGGGGCGCAGCCGCGTGGCCGTGAGCAACCTGACGCGCCTGCTGGACCTGCCCGACGAGGTCATCGAACTGCTCGAGCAGGGCGCGCTCAGCGAGGGCCACGGCCGCGCGCTGCTGCTCGCCGAAGACCACGCTGTGCGCACGAGCCTGGCGCGCTCGGCCGCTCAGAATGGGTGGTCGGTGCGCACGGTGGAAGCACGTGCGCGCACGGAGAACGAGGCAGGCGGCACGCCGACTCCGCGCGCCGCGCGACGGGGTCGCGGCGAGCCCGAGCTGCACGCCGACCAGGACCACGCGGTGCGCGAGATCGCCGAGACACTTGGCGCCGCGCTCGGCGCCGAGGTCAGCGTCAAGGCGACGGCAGCCGGCGGCTACCGCGCGGAGCTCGCGTTCGACACCGCCCAGCAAGCGATCGACCTCGCGCGCCGCGTGCGTCCGCGGGCGATTCCGGGCCTGCTGGAACATTCCAGATAGCCACACGCCTCTGCCGAGGAGGCGCCCAGCTCGATCACGCGAGGGACTCGCATTGACGCCCCGCATATAGGACCTAATAGCGGTTAGAGGCCACTACGACCCTTATACAGGACTCGACGCAAAATAGATTGCGAGTTCGTAACGGCCTCTACGTAGGGCTATACACTGTCTATTAGCTGATAAACTGCCGTAAACGGGCTCTTATGAAAATCTCAGGCAACCTCACTGACAAGGCGGTTCTCGGAGAGCTTGGCGCACGCCTCGAGCGCACGCGCCTAGAACGCAATCTCACGCAGCGCGAACTTGCTTCTTTGAGTGGCGTCGATCGCAAGGTGCTCCAACGGATGGAAGCTGGGCAGCCTGTCACCACGACCAACTTGATCCGAGTCCTGCGCGCCCTCGGCCTCACAGACAGGCTTGACCGGCTCGTCCCAGAGCCGCTACCGAGTCCCGTTGAGCTGCTTAAGACGCGCGGCAAAGTCAGACAGCGAGCGTCAGGACGGCGGGGCAAGGCAGCGTCGCGGCCTGAAGCGCCACCGAGGTGGCGCTGGGGCGACGAGACGCCGGCGAGCTAGCCCATGACCACGCTCGCGGCCGTCCGACTCTGGGGGACAGCGATTGGCGCTGCGTCGATGCCCGAAGGTTCGACGACTGCAATCTTCCAGTACCAGCCGACGTTCATCGAGAGTGGAATCGAGCTGTCACCGCTCGTGATGCCGTTGCGCGCCGAGCCGTACACCTTTCCGGCCCTGAACCCGGAGAGTTTCCGAGGCCTGCCCGGCCTCCTCGCCGACAGCCTCCCGGACCGCTACGGGAATGCGCTCATCGACACCTGGCTGGCCGGGCAAGGGCGCGACCCAGAGAGCTTCGACGCGGTCAAGCGCCTTTGCTATATCGGGACGCGCGGCATGGGTGCGCTCGAGTACGAGCCGAGTCAAGGCCCAGCGCCCGCGCCAGATCACGACCTGCAGATCGCCGAGCTTGTTGAACTGGCCTCGGAAGTCCTCTCCCATAGACAGAAGCTCGTCTCGTCGCTGGCGGATGGGGATCGCGAACAAGCCATGCTCGACATCCTGAGCGTTGGAATGTCTGCCGGCGGCGCACGCGCGAAGGCAGTAATCGCATGGAACCCAGCGACCAACGTCATTCGCTCTGGCCAACTAGACGGACTAGGGCCCGACTTCGAGTACTGGCTGCTCAAGTTCGACGGCGTCCGCAACAATCGAGACCGGGAGCTCCTCGCCGACCCGCAAGGGTATGGGGCCATCGAGTACGCCTACTCGCTTATGGCCAAGGAAGCTGGCATCACGATGGCCGACTGTCGTCTGCTGGAAGAGGGCGGGCGACGGCACTTCATGACCCGCCGTTTCGACCGCACCGCCGGAGGCACCAAGGTCCACATGCAGTCGCTCGCCGCTCTCGCACATCTCGACTTCAACCAGCCAGGCGCCCACTCATATGAGCAGGCGCTCTTGGCCATGCGCAGGCTTGGATTGCAGACACCTGAAGTCGAGCAAATGTTTCGTCGGATGCTCTTTAACGTCGTCGCCCGGAACCAAGATGACCACGTCAAGAACATCGCATTCCTGATGAGTCGCTCCGGCAAATGGCAACTTGCTCCAGCTTTCGATGTGGCCTACGCATACCAGCCTCGGGGCCCCTGGACCTCCCAGCATCAGATGAGCCTGAATGGCAAGCGGGACAACTTCACCCTCGCCGACTTCGACGCCATCGGCAGGACCGCTTCCCTGCCTCGCGGGCGGGCGGCTCGCATACTCGACGATGTCCGCCAGGTCGTCGCGCAATGGAACCGGTACGCCGTCAGTGCTGCCGTCGACGAAGAGCACGTCAGGCGGATCGCGCCAACTCTACGCCTCTCCTTTCCGGCCGACTAGCATGTCCAACTTCAGGCAAGGGCGATTAGCTCAGATGGTTAGAGCGCTTCTCTGATAAGGAAGAGGTCCCAGGTTCGAGTCCTGGATCGCCCATCAGCACCCATCCGTCCCCGAGCACTGTGGCTTTCATCGAGCGCGCTGTCGGGCAAGGGCACGGTCGCGAGACGGTAGGAGATCTTCGAACGTTGACTCGGGTAAGGCGCGTCTACCCCTGGGGTGCCTGGCGGCGGGGCGCCTGCGGATCGAGCATGAGCTCACCAAATCGATCAGCCCAAGGAGGCTCAGATGTTCACCAAGAAGATTCGCACCATCCTCGTCAGTGCAGCAGCGACGGGGGCACTCGCCGTCGTGGCGGTCGTCCCGGCCGTCTCTCAGGCCCAGTGGCACACGATCTGCTCGGGCGGCCACTGCACGACGCACAAAAACTTCACCATCGGCGGCAAGAGCCCGTGTGAAAACATCAAAGAAAACCTTAACGGCGCGCAGGACGGTCTGCTCAACGCCATCGACACGCGCCCGCTGCGCATCGGCGGTCCGAGTGTCACGCAGGTGGAAGCTGAACGGCGCGCCGAGATCGAACGCGAAGAAGCTCGCGTCCGTGAAGCCGAACGGGCGTCGTTCGAATGGGGTTGCCAGGTCCCGGCTTAGCCCAAGAACGCCGGAACGCCACGCTCGGCGTTCCGGCGTCTGCGGACTGCGACGGAGCTACTCCTCGTCGACCGCGACGGCGGGCGCGATCCTCGATCAGACGCCGCTGAAGAAGTCCAGCAACGCCGCGTTCACCGCGTCGGGCTCCTGCTGCTGCACCCAGTGCCCGGCGCCGGGCACGACGATCTCCGCGCGCAGGTCGCTGACCCAGCCGTTCATCGCCTCGGCGGGCATGAAGCGTCGCACCGGGTCGAGCTCGCCCGTCAAGAACAGCGCCGGCTGCTCGATGCGCCGCTCGCCGACGCTCGCCGTCAGCTCCCAGTTGCGATCGATGTTGCGATACCAGTTCAGACCGCCCGTGAAACCTGTGCGCTCGAACGCCTCCACGTAGACCTTCAGCTCGTCCTCCGACATCCACGGTGGCGGCTCGCGCGCCGGGCCGTCTTCCTCGGCCCACTGCGCCGTCCACTGGCGGCTGGTCGTCAACGTGCGCCGCACGTCGCCGGCGAGCGCCGCGTCAGCCACGCCCGGCTGCTGAAACCACACGATGTAGAAGTCCTCGCCCAGGTGCCGGCGCATGATCGGCATCGGCGCCGCCGGCGCGCGCGGCACGAACGGCACGCTCAGTCCGGCCACCGCGCGCACGCGCTCTGGGTGCAGCACCGACATCCACCAGGTCACGTTCGCGCCCCAGTCGTGCCCGACGAACATCGCCGACTGCTCGCCGGCCCAGTCGAGCAGCCCGTTCATGTCCTCGCACAGCGTCACCACGTCGTAGGCCTCGATCTCCGCCGGCGCCGAGCTGCCTCCGAAGCCGCGCATGTCCGGCGCCAGCACGCGATAGCCGGCCTGCGCGAGCGCCGGAAGCTGATGGCGCCAGGAGTAGGCCAGCTCGGGAAAGCCGTGGCCCAGCACCACCAGCGGGCCCTCGCCCTGTTCGACCACGTTCAGCTCGATCCCGTTGGCGGCCACCGTGTGCTCGCTCATCGGCGCCAACTCTACGCGTTGAGCGACTACTGTCATTGCTGCCATGGCAGCTCAAGCCGACCTCGCCCCAGTCGCCGCCGCCGAGCAGGCCACACCGGCGCAGCGGCGTCCGGCGATCGTCGCAGTCGACGACGAGCCCGCTGTGCTGGCGGCCGTCGCGCGCGACCTGCGCCGCGGCTTCGGCGAGCGCTTTCGCATCCTGCGCGCGACCTCCGGCGCGGACGCGCTGAAGCTGCTCGGCGAGCTGCGCACGCGCGGCGATCAGATCGCCATGCTGATCGCCGACCAGCGCATGCCCGGCATGCCCGGCACCGAGTACCTCGTAGAGGCGCGCAAGATCGCCCCGGACGCCAAGCGCGTGCTGTTGACCGCCTATGCCGACACAGAGGCGGCGATAGCCGCGATCAACGACGTCGCCCTGGACTACTACCTGCTCAAGCCCTGGGACCCGCCCGAGGAACAGCTGTTTCCGGTGGTCGAGGATCTGCTGACCACCTGGGAGTCCGGCGCGGCGCTGGAGGCCGGCGGCGTGCGCGTGATCGGCCACCGCTTCTCCAAGGAGTCGCACGACCTGCGCGACTTTCTCGTGCGCAACCGCGTGCCCGCACGCTGGCTGGACGTCGAACGCGACGGCGAGGCGCGCGAGCTGCTGGCGGTGACCGGCGTCGATGCCGACCGCCTGCCGGTCGTGCTGCTCGAGGACGGCGCCGTGCTGGAGCGCCCCAGCGTGCTCGAGCTCGCCGAGCGCCTCGGCGTCGCCGGCACTCCCGCGCAGGACCACTACGACCTCGTCGTCGTCGGCGGCGGCCCGGCCGGTCTCGCGGCCGCAGTGTACGGCGCGTCGGAGGGGCTGAAGACGCTCATGGTCGAGCGCGAGGCGCCCGGCGGCCAGGCCGGGCAGTCCAGTCGCATCGAGAACTACCTCGGCTTCCCCGCCGGTCTCAGCGGCTCGGATCTCGCGCGTCGCGCGACCGACCAGGCGCGACGGCTCGGCGCCGAGCTGCTGACCGTCCAGGAGGCCGTCGGCCTGCGCGTCGAAGGCTCGGCGCGCATCGTCGAGCTCAGCGGCGGCGGCGTGCTCAGCGCCAGCTGCGTGCTCGTCGCCTCCGGCGTGTCCTATCGCCAGCTCGACACGCCCGGCTTTGCCGAGCTGACGGGCGCCGGCGTCTACTACGGCGCCGCCATGACCGAGGCGCGCGCCTGCGCCGAACAGCACATCGTCGTCATCGGCGGCGCCAACTCCGCCGGCCAGGCCGCCGTCTACTTCAGCAATTACGCAGCGTCGGTGACCATGCTCGTGCGTGGGCCCACGCTCGAAGCATCCATGTCGCACTACCTGATCGAGCAGATCGCAGCGCTGGACAACGTCCACGTGCGCACCGGCACGTCCGCCACCTCCGCCGAGGCCAGCGACGGCGAGCTGCAGAAGATCCACGTCGCCAGCCCCGACGGCGAGCACGCGCTGCAGGCCGACGCCTGCTTCGTGTTCATCGGCGCCTCGCCGCGCACCGATTGGCTGGAGGGCGTCATCGCGCGCGACGAGCGCGGCTTCATCCTCGCCGGCCGCGACGCGCAGGCAAACGGCTGGCCGCTGGAGCGCGAACCCTTCGTCCTGGAGACCACCGTGCCCGGCGTGTTCGTCGCCGGCGATGTGCGCGCCCGCTCGATCAAGCGCGTCGCCAGCGCCGTCGGCGAGGGCTCCATGGCCGTGTCGCTGATCCACGAGTACCTGCTCGAGGCATGAGACGCCGATGAGCGCCACAGTCGCCCCCGAGCCGCCCGTGACCGTGCAGGAGCTGCGCACCGTCGACCTGTTCGAAGAGCTCGACGACGCGCAGCTGGCCGAGTGGGTGCCCGTCGCGCGCGCCTATCGCGTGCCCGCCGGCGAGATCATCGCCGAGCAGGGTGAGGAGACGCGCGGTCTGCAGCTGCTGCTCGAGGGCGACGCGCAGGCGACCATCATCGACGAGGGCGGCGCCACCGAGCCTGTCAGCCGCCACAAGGCGCCGACCTGGATGGGCGCCATCGCCACGCTCACCGGCGGCTCGCTCGGTGTGCGCATGCGCGCCGAGCACGACTGCCGCGTCGCGCTGATCGCGCCCGACGACTTCCGCCGACTGGCCTTCGCCCAGCCCGTCATCCACCGCCGCGTCATGCAGCAGGTCGCGCCCGTAATGAGCCGCATCACCAGCCGCGAGCAGAGCCGCGAGCGCCTCACGTCGCTGGGCACCATGGCCGCCGGCCTCGCGCACGAGCTCAACAACCCCGCCGCCGCCGCGCGGCGCGCCGCCGCGCAGATGACCGAGACGCTCGACACCATCGCCTCCGCGCTCGCTCGCTTCGTGGAGGCCGGCGTCGAGCGCGAGCAGGCCGCGCGACTGGTCGCGCTGCAGCAGCAGGCGCTGTCCCACGCCGCCGCGTGCAGTGCGCTGGACGCGCTGGACGCCTCAGATGCCGAAGAGGATCTTCTCGCGCGCTTGCAAGAGCTCGGCGTGCAGGAGCCCTGGCAGCTGGCCGAGCCGCTCGCTGTAGCCGGCGTCGACCAGGCGTGGCTCGACCAGGTCGCCGCCGCAGCCGGGCCCGCCACCGACGCCGCGCTGCGCTGGGTCGCCGCGTCGCTCACCGGCATCCGCCTCGCGGCCGAGCTGGAGGAGTCGACGGAGCGCATGTCCAGCCTCGTCAAGTCGGTCAAGTCCTACGCCTACATGGATCGCGGCGACCTCGTCGAGGTCGATCTGCACGAGGGCCTGGAGACGACCATCGCCGTGCTCGGCTACAAGCTCAAGCACACCCAGATCGAGCTCGTGCGCGACTACGACCGCACGCTGCCCAAGCTCACCGTGCGCGGCTCCGAGCTCAACCAGGTGTGGACCAACCTGCTCGACAACGCCATCGACGCGCTCGGCGACAGCGGCACCATCACCATCTCCACTCGCGCCGACGGCCAGTGCGCAGAGGTCGACTTCTCAGACGACGGTCCCGGCGTGCCCGAGGACACCGCCGCGCGCATCTTCGACCACTTCTTCACGACCAAGGAGGTCGGCCAGGGCACGGGCATCGGCCTGGCCACCGCGCGACGCATCGTCGTCGACCAGCACGACGGCTCGCTCACGCTCGACTCCGTCCCCGGGCGCACGACCTTCCGCGTGCGCCTGCCCTTCACGCAGAAGCGCAACTGACAGAAAGGAACGCCATGCCCGGCTGCACACATCTCGATCACGTACACGTCACCGAGCTGCCGGAGGCCGTCGACGGCTGCGAGGACTGCCTGGCCATGGGCGGCGCCTGGCTGCACCTGCGCATCTGCCTGGAGTGCGGGCACGTCGGCTGCTGCGACGACTCGCCCAACCGCCATGCCAGCGCCCACAACGCCTCCAGCGGTCACCCGATCCTGCGCTCGATCGAGCCGCGCGAAGACTGGTCGTGGTGCTTTGTCGACGAGCTCATGATGCGCATCCCCGAGGTCCAGGGCGAACCGCGCATCCCGCCCTCGCCGCTGGGCGGCTGAGCCGGCGGGAACTCCTAGACGCGCTCGTGCCGCGCACGCCCGGCGCTCGACGGCCGCTCCGCGCGCTGGGGCGCGCCCGAGCCGGCTCGGGCGCCGCGGCTGACCGAT
Source organism: Solirubrobacteraceae bacterium (assembly GCA_036264175.1). Classification (GTDB taxonomy): domain Bacteria; phylum Actinomycetota; class Thermoleophilia; order Solirubrobacterales; family Solirubrobacteraceae; genus Palsa-744. Next base: position 34,034 of record DATARK010000112.1, on the reverse strand, counting down.
GACGCGAACGGCGCCAGCAGCCCGCGCGGCACGCTCGGCCACGGAGCGGCGGGACGCGACAGGAAGTAGCCCTGCGCGAGCGGCACGCCGAGCTCGATCAGCGTGCGCAGCTCGCCTGCGCACTCCATGCCCTCGGCGACCAGCAGGATCTCGCTGCGCTCGGCGTAGCTGGCCAGCGCGCTGACCAGCGCGGAGCCTGCGCGATGCCCACCGAGGCCGACAGGCGCCGCGCCTCGTCGCCGCCGCGCGGCATCGCCGCGAGCACGCGATGGGCGAGCTCGACTGCGTCTGCGCTCGGCACAAAAAACGCGAACTCGTCGCCGCCCAGGCGCCCCGCGACACCGCCGTCGCGTGCCTCGCGCGCGAGCTGCTCGCCGAAGGACGCCAGCAGCGCATCGCCGGCGGCGTGGCCCGCCGTCTTGTTGATCGCGCCGAAGCCGTCCAGGTCGAACAGCAGCAGCGACCGCGGCGCGTGCTCGGCCGCAACCGCGCTCGCGCGCTCCAGCTCACCGCGAAACGCCGCCCGCGAGAGCCGCGACGCCGGCCAGCGACTCCTCCATCTGCAGCCACGAAGGCCGCCGCCCGTACAGATGCACGCTCGCCGTCAGCACGATCGTGGCGAAGCCGACGAGCCCCAGCGAGGGGTGGTCCAGCAGCTGCGGGTTGTCGAGGATCAGCGCGATACCCGTCAGCCCGATCGCCACGCGCGCCCAGGCTGCCGTGCGCCGCGCGCGCTGCACGTGCCCGTCGCTCTCGATCGGGATCATGTCCGCGGACTCGACAGCCACGCGCCGAGCCTTAACCTCAGCGTCTCGCGGCGGACCGGTGACTGGCCCGTTCGGATATGCGGGCCGCTCGCCAGCCGACGAGTTGTGTGCTGCAATACGCCGATGCGAATGCAAGGAAGCAGACGCGCGGGGAGGCGCATGCGTGCGCTCGCAGGCGGCCGGCGGCGATCGCGCGCGCGGTTTGCGGCGCTGCTCGTGTGCGCGCTGGGCTACTCGGCGGCGATCGGCTCGCCGCTCGCGCTTGGCACGATCAAGGCGAAGGTCGCCTCCACGACCCTGTCGCCGGCGACGCTGGTCGTGCCGAGCGGAAACGGCGCCGCGCCGTTCAACAGCTCGCGCAGGCTCAGCCTGCCGACCGGTTGGGGCGCCGAAGTGTGGGCGCGCGTGAGCAACGCGCGCTTTGCCGCCTGGACTCCGCAGGGTCATCTGCTCGTCAGCTCGGCCTCCTCGGGCAAGGTCGTGGAGCTGACCGCGGGAGCCGGCGGCGCCGCGGCAACCCAGCGCACGCTGATCTCCGGGCTCACCTCGCCGCAGGGCCTGGCCTTCGACGCGTTGGAAGGCTCAGAGGTGCTCTACGTCGCCGAGTCGAACCAGCTCGACCGCTATGCGTGGGCGTCTAACGGCACGCTGGGAGCACGCACCGTGCTGATCAAAGGACTTCCCGACCAGAGCAACGCCGGCGACGACGTGCACCACGTCAAGAGCGTCGCCATCGGCGCCGACCACACGATCTACGTGTCCGTCGGCAGCGCCTCCAACGCGTCTCCGCTGGAACCCGGCGAATCGCCTCCGCGCGCCTCGATCCTCGCCTACCGCCCCGACGGCACTCACATGCAGGTGTTCGCCAGCGGCGTGCGCAACGGCGAGGGTCTGTCCTTCGCCCCCGACGGCTCGCTGTGGACCGCCGTCAACAGCCGCGACGAAATCGCCTATCCCTTCCACCGCGCCTATGGCGGCTCCGCCGAAGCCTACGGCGAAGTGATCGGCGAATACGTCAACGAACACCCGCCCGACGAGGTGGCCAGGCTGACCGCCGGTCGCAACCTCGGCTGGCCCTACTGCAACCCCGACCCCGACACCAGACCGGGCAACCCGAACAGCGGCTTTCGCTACATCAACGTGCGCTTCGACCCAGACGTGCAGACCAACTCCTCGGGCTCGGCGCTGAACTGCTCCGCGCTCGCCCCGATCGAGCTGGGCATTCCCGCACACAGCGCGCCGCTCGGCCTGAGCTTCCTGCAGGGAAGCGCGATCAAGGGGCACTTCTCCCACGGCGCCGTGCTCGCCGTGCACGGCTCCTGGAACCGCACTCCACCTCGTGCGCCCGCCGTGCTGTGGATGCCCTGGCAGACCACCAAAGCGACGCTCGGCAAAGCGACGACTCTGATCGAAGGCTTTCAGGAACCCTCCGGCGCTCGCTGGGGACGGCCCGCCGATGCCGTGGCCGGGCCGGACGGCTCGCTGTATGTGACCGACGACACCGCCGGCGCCGTCTACCGCGTCGGGCCCTCGGTCGGCAAATAGCCGGCGTCGAGCCGAGTTACGCCACGAGCGCGGCCGCAGCCGCGGCGTAGAGCACAGCCTGCGTGCGCGCGACCGCGCCGACCGCCTCGTCGGGCACGAGCAGCTCGGGGTGGTGGAGCGGCCGCGAGGCGAACCCAGGTGCGCCGTCGAGCCCGACGAAGGCCATCGCCAGCGGTGCGATCTCGCTGTAGAAGGAGAAGTCGTCTGAGCCGCACGAGCGCCACTGCGGCGCGAGTTGCAACTGCCCGCGCGCCAGCAGCTCGCGCGCGCCGGCGACGATCCGCGCGTCGTTCTCCAGCGCCGGCTCGCCTTCGATCAGCTCCGTGCTGCCGCGACATCCGTGCGCCGAGGCGACGCCCGTGACGACCTCGACGACCAGCTCGCGCAGCGCCTGGCGGTCCTCGGCGCGCAGCGCCCGAATCGTCGCGCGGGCGCGCGCGCGAGCGGGAATCACGTTCTCCGCGCCGCCGCCTTCGAGCACGCCGACGTTGAGCACCGTCGGTCCGAGCGGGTCGATGCGCCGGCCCGCGAGCGCGTGCAGGGAGACGACGATCTGGGCGATCGCCAGCACCGGGTCGCGTCCATGATGCGGGTACGCGCCGTGCGACGGCTCGCCCTCGACCAGTATCTCCACCGAGTCGCTCGATGCATTCACCGCGCCGACGTCGAGGCCGATCGTGCCCCAGGGCAGCTCCGGGTGCACGTGCGCAGCGAGCACCGCTGCCGGCTCATGTGGCGCGAGCGCGCCCTCGCGAGCCAGCTGCTCGGCGCCCGAGGGAAAGGCCTCCTCGCTGGGCTGGAAGATCGCCAGCAACGGCGCCGGCAGCTCGTCGCCCAGCGTGCGCGCGGCGCGCACCAGCGCCACCAGTGCGGCCATGTGCACGTCGTGCCCGCAGGCGTGCATGCAGTCGCCGCGCGCGCTGAACGTCGCGCCCGTGTTCTCGGAGATCGGCAGACCGTCGAGCTCGGCGCGAATCGCCAGCGCGGCGCTGCGCGACGAGCCCACGCGCGCGAGGCGCCCGGTGCCCGCCACGGTCGTCGTGTCCACGCCGGCGGGCAGCGCTTCGTCGACGATCGTCGCCGTGCGCAGCTCCTGATGCGCCAGCTCGGGCTCTTCGTGCAGTCGATGACGCAGCGCGATCGCCTCGGCCAGCTCGCCGTCGATCAGCTCCAGCAGCCCGTCGAGCACGGCGTCAGTAGATCTCGCCATAGCGTCTGCACAGCTCCGGCAGCTCGGCGTCGGCGGCCACGGCGATCTCCTCGCGCTTGACCGCCAGGTAGGCGTCGTATGTCAGGGGCGTCAGCCAGTCGCGCGCGACCTCGTCGCCGGCCAGCGCTGCCAGCGACTGCTCCAGCGACTCGGGCAGCCCGCCGACGCGATAGCGAGCGGCGTCCTGCTCGTCGAGCAGCGTGTGGTCGCCTTCGAGCATCGGCGGCGTCGGCAGAGGTGCGCGCAGTCCGTGCAGACCCGCGCGCACGATCGCTCCCAGCGCGAGGTATGGGTTCGCCGCCGCGTCGGCGCCGCGAAACTCCAAGCGCTGCTGCGCCCCCGGCTCGCCGAGCGCGGTGACGATCGGCGGTATGCGCAGCAGCGCCTCGCGATTGCGCAGGCCCAGGCACGCCGCGCCGGCGCTCCAGCGGTGCGGTGCCAGGCGCGCCGCCGAGACCGGGCTGGGCGCGCACAATGCGCTGAGCGCGTCGGCGTGCGCGAGCACCCCGGCCGCGAAGCTCCCGCCGCGCTCGCTGAGCGCGCCCGGGCGCGACTCGTCGTACAGCGCCGGTCGCCCCTGCTCGTCGAGCAGGCTGAGGTGGATGTGCACGCCGTTGCCGGCGTGCGCCGGATCGAGCAGTGGCGCGAACGTCGCGCGCACGCCGTTGCGCCTGGCCGTCTCACGCACTACCTCGCGAAGCACCACCGCGCGGTCGGCCGCCGCCACGCCCTCCGCTGCCGCCACCGGGATCTCGAACTGGTGTGGTGCGTACTCGGGCATCAAGCGCTCGGGCGCGACGCCGGCTTCGACCAGCGCGGCGAACACCTGCGCCGGAAACGGTTCGGCGCGGCGCTGTGCCTCCAGCGAGAACGCCGGCGCCGGCGACGCATCTCGCAGCAGCTGGAACTCGTGCTCGAAGCTCGCGACCACGCGCAGCCCGGTCTGCGCGTGCAGATCCGCGAGCGCATCGCGCAGAAAGCCGCGCGGGCAGCACTCCCAAGTGCGTCCGTCGGGCTCGGCGATGTCGCAGAGCACGAGCTCCAGCGCGTCGATCGGCTCGTTGCTCGGTCCGCTGGCGGGCGCGACACGCACATGCGTGTCCAGGTCGGGCAGCAGGCGCAGGTCGCCGGTGGAGCCGAAAGGGTTGGGCTCGGCCAGCGTGCCCACGGGCGTGAGCGCGTGATTGGCGGGCACCCAGCCGACGCCGCCGGCGGCCTGCGCCGACAACTCGTCCGCCGGCAGCGAGCGCCCGCGAACGATCGCGCCGAGGTCACAGCAGACCAGCGCGACGAGCCCGCCGGGGCTCACGTCGCCGTCTCTGCGGTCACCGAGCCGTTGTCCCACGCGCCCTCCGACAGGCCCAGGGCCTCCGCGCCGGCGCGCAGCTCGCCGGCGCGCGTCTCGGCGACGACCGCGATCAGCCCACCCGCCGCCATGTCCGGACGCGCCAGCGCCAGCGCCAGTCGCTCGCGCGGCTGCAGGTGCACGCCGCCGCGACCGAGCGAGGGGTATGTGTCGGCGATCGCATAGACGCTGCCGCCCGGTCCACGCGTGCGCGCGACGACGCACACGAAGTGCCCGACGTCCCAGTCCGCCGGCGGGCCGTCGTCGGTCGACGCGAGCAGATAATCGAGCAGCTGCGCGGCGCTCGGCGCGCCGCCCCACAGGTGCCTGGTAGCCACGTTGGCGATCAGCGCGGCCGGCTCGTCCAGTGCAGCCACTGCGTCGAACATGCCCTCCAGCGCCTGCGCCGTCCACGGCCCGCTGTAGGGCAGCGCGGCCAGGCGTCCGCCCGACAGCTCGCCGAGCGCCGCGACGACTCCGGCGCAGTTGGTGCCCGATACGGACGCGTCGTCGATCAGCGGCGGCGCGATGCGGTAGTCGCGTCTGCCGGTTTCGTCATGCGGCAATGCCGAGACGTCGGGCACACGCGAGACGACCGTGCCGGCCGCGCGGGCGACCGCGTCCTGGTCGAGCGCGTCGCCGCCCGGCGGCGGCTCGATCCCCGCGGCGTGCAGCGCCAGCGCGCCGCAGAACGCGCCGCACATATCGTCGCGCTGGGGCAGCTCTCGCTGGTGCATTCGCAGCAGAGCCTGCGATCCCGCGAGCACCGTCGTCTCCAGCCCTGCCGTCTGCTGCATGACGGCAATCTACTGCGCCGAAGGCGTCCCGCCGATCGCATCGCTGAGCCAGCGCCGGCGCTTGCGCACCCGCTCGAAGCGTTTCTGCGACTCGCGCATTTTGCGCCCGTCGCTCGCGTAGCGCTTGCGCGCCCACGGCGAAGCCGGAGCGGCCAGGCGTATCGCGCCGACCAGTGAGAAGAAGGGCAGGAAGATCCCGACCAGCCCGAGCAGCGGCTTGCCCTTGAGGATCGCCAGCGCGGCGAGCGCGATGTCGATCAGGATGAACACGACGAGCGAGCTGATCGAGCCTTCCTGTTCGGCCAGATCGAAGGGCGCGAGTCCGAGCACGACCATGCCGCCGAGCAGCGTCGCGACGACGACCGCGTCCAGCGAGATGCGCCCCTCCTGCGCCCAGTACACGTCTTCCAAGCGCACCCACAGGGCGAACTCGTCGAGCGTCAGCCCGGCGCCGATGCCGAAGGTTGCCGCGAGCACCTCCGACCACGGGCTGGCGGGCTCGAGCACGAACTTGAGAAAGCCGCTGCCCATCATCAGGCAGATGCCCCACACCAGGTGATGCAGGTGCAAGCCGCCCTTGGTCTTCACGCTGCCCGGCCACCAGCTGAATCTCGGGCTGCGGATCATGCGCGCGCTCGTGCGAATGAACAGGAACGCGCCGAGAAAGGCTCCGAGCAGGATGAAGCCCGCGCGCTGCCCGCGATCGTCGAGGAAGTGTTGGGAGATTTCGAAATGGACGTCCAGCAGCATCAGCGAGACTCTAGTTACGTGGCAGGCGCGCCTGTCGCGTGCGTACGACCCGCGTCTAAGGGGCTAAGGGTTTTCGCCAGGCTGCCGATGAACGGATCGTGCCCGCACTCCCTGCCACGGCCAGCCGGTCGCCGCACGCAACTGCGCAAGTGCCGTTTCGTCCGACGCCGCTCGCTGTCGCGGGCGCGATCCTGTCGCTCGCGATCGCCCTGCTCTGCTTCGCAGCACCCGCCGGCGCGGTCACCATATCGGTGGGGGGCACGCAATTTGGAGTGCAACAGGAAACCGCCGCTCCGTTGACCGAAATCTCAGAACCGCTGTCCTACAGCAATGGCCCGGTGGTGCACAGCAGCGCCTCCTACGCGTTGTATTGGGACAACCACACGGGCCGCTACACAGGTGAATGGGAGCGGCTGATCTCGGGTTTCTTGTTCGACGCCGGCAGCGCCAGTGGCGTGCTCAGCAACAACTTCGCGGTGATCACGCAGTACCACGACACCGCCGGTGCCAAGGCCGCCTACGAACAGACCTTCGCTGGCGCCTACACCGACCCCGATCCTTATCCAGCTTCAGGAAACTGCAGTGAAGGCACGCCCTGCCTGACCGACGCGCAGATCCGCACGGAGCTGACCAAATACATCACCGAAATGGGTCTTCCCACCGGTTTGAACCCGAGCTCCGCGCCGACGCCGATCTACTACGTGTTCACTCCTCCGGGTGTGAACGTCTGCCTGGAGGGAAGTGGTGCGCACGGCCATTGCGCCCGGCCGGCCTCGGCGAATCCGCTCTGCAGCTACCACGCGTTCATCCCCGCGGGCGGTCAGCTCTCGTCGACCGTTCTGTACGCGGTGGAGCCCTGGACCGCCGGGAACTTGGGCACGAACGGTTCTCCGCAGGTCTCCGGCAGCAACTGCCAAGACGGCACCGGCACGCTGCAGGAGCCCAACCAGATAGGTCTCGGGCCCGAAGGCGAATACGGCACCGGTTTGGCCGATCTGATCATCAACAACGTCACCGATCAGGCGCTCTCGACTGCCACAAACCCGCTCTTCACGGGCTGGCACGACGCCGGCGTCGACGCCAAGGAAGTCGTCGACAAGTGCCGCAACGACTTCCTCGGGGGCGAACTGTCCCCGCCGCTCCCCACGCCGCTCGAAAAAACGGAAGCCGGCAATGCCCACAACCAAACCATCGCCGGGGGTCGGTACTACCTCAACGACGTCTACGACCAGGCCGCCGCCTTTGCGCCGTACCCGGGTGTGCCCTGCATCAATGGCGTCCACATCTTCCCCAAGTTCACGGCTCCGACCCCGATCCGCTCCGGCGACGTCGCGACGTTCAACGCGACAGAGTCAGACATCACGCTGGGCGTGCAGAAATACAACTGGAGCTTCGGCGACGGCACCGGCACCGAAGTCAACTGCGGAAGTCGCGTGCCGACCAACGGATTCGCGCCGCAGGAATGCACTGGCGCCTCGGGTACGGGCCGTACGAACCCGGTCGCCAGCACTCAGCACGTCTACACCTACGGCGGCGCGTACACCGTCAGCTTGACGATCTCCGATTACGGCGGCAACACGGCGACCGTGTCACACGAAGTCACCGTCAGCGGACCCGCTCCGCCAGCTCCGCCCGCGCCGACTCCCGGCACCTCGACGGCGAGCACGACGAGCTCGCCCAGCACCACGACCTCCGGCAAAACCTCCGGCCCCCTGGGCACGACCGGGCACGCACCGCCGACAGCCACCCAAGCCGTCGTCTCGCGCAAGCTTCCCAGCGTGCTCAAGAACGGCTTGGTCATCCACTACTCGGTCAGTGAACAGGTCGCCGGGCGCTTCGAGGTCCTGCTGGCCAGCTCGATCGCCCGCAAGCTGGGCATTCACGGCGCCAGCGCCACCGGCCTGGCCAAGGGCACCGCGCCGCAGACGATCATCGCCAAAGCGATCCTCGTGACGACCAAGGGCGGCCAGAGCACCTACAACTTGAAGCTCTCCAAGGCGACTGCCGCGCGCCTGCGCAAACTGCCGAAGGTCGCGCTGATGATCCGCCTGGTCGTACACAACGCGGCCAGCCCAGCGGTGACGACGGTGCTCAAGACCGTCAACCTGTCGCGCTGATCAGTGTTCGGGCGGTTCGCCGCGCTTGGCTTTGGCCTTGTTGCTGAAGACGTAGCGCCACAGTGCGAACAGAAGCAAGTAGCCAGCGACCAGCGATACCGCTGAAATGACCGCGATGGCGGTGCCGTTGCCGCCGCCTTCGCTGATCGTTTCGCCGTCGAGCGCCAGCGGCAGCAGCTTCGCCGCGAGCAGACCGAGCGCGGCGATCACAGTCCCGGCCAGTGGCGCACGACGTAGCCGCTGTTGTCAGTCGGGCTGACCTGCCAGCGTGAGGCGTAGGGGCCGCTGCGCCCAGCGGTGTCGTACAGGACGCCGTCGACGTACATGTACGTGTGGCCGGCCGCAGCCATCACGGTGATGTAGCGCCCGGGGCCGGGTGCGCCCCAGCTCTCCAGTTCGCCGGAGGTCTCCGGCGCGCTGAGCAGGCCGCCGGCGGCCAGCGCGTAGCTGACCGAGCCCGAGCAGTCATAAGCGTTGTCTACGAACGAGCCGTGCCCGCCGCCGAACACGTATGGAAAGTTGGTAATCGCATTCGCGCCGGCGATCACGCGCTGAACGACTTCGGGCACGTTCGTGGGGATCGGGATGGTGCCGTTGCCGCCCACCGAGTTGCCGCCCTGGACCGGTTTGAGCTGCGCCTTCTGCTGCTGCTTTGCGTTGCGTTCGACGGCCTGCATCTGGGCAAGCTCCTTCTTGACTTCGGCGTCGGACGGCGCGCCTTCGGCGACGACTTGTTCGCTTGCCTTCGAAGGCGTCGACGCCGCTTTGTGGTGCACCGACGCCGGCGAGGGAAAGCTGTTGGCTTCTTCGGGGTCGGCGACCTCGGACACGTTCGTGCGCTGCGCGCCGGCTGCCGGCGCGGCCTGGCTCTGCGCGGCGTGCGAGCCCGCGGCGGGAGCCACCGCTGGTGCTTTCGCCGGCGCGGATGCGGCCTTTGTTGCCCGCCCGCCCGCGCCGCCCGCGCGCGTACCGCCCGCCGCGTGCGAGTCGCCGCCTTTGAGCCCGAGCACGAGCGCCACCGCCACGGCGAGCGCCAAGACTGCGCCCGCGGCTGCGATCAGCCAGGCGCGCGCCGGCTTGGCGCCCAGCGGGCGAGCCGCCTCGACTTGGCCGGAATCGGACATCCATGCAGGCTAGCGAGCACTTCAGCGCGACGTCCCCGCTAGGCTTGCAGAGGCGGCAGCAGGACGATGGCCGCACGAGCCCGCCAAGGCCGGTGGGCGCGAGACAGCGCTCAGCTAACCTGCACCGATGCGCCAAGAGGCCACCGCCGTAGACATTCACGCCCGCGAGATCCGTGCACCCGCACCTGTGCGGCACCAGCCGCACATGCGTCTGGTGCACGGCATGCGCAAGCCGGCCAACTGGCTGCAGCTGGTTCGCTTCGGCATCGTCGGCGGCGTCGGCTTCATCGTCAACCTCGCCGTCTACGCGCTGTTCGTCCACCCGCTGGGCGTCGACTACCACGTCGCCGCCGTCGCTGCATGGCTGGTGGCCGTGCTGAACAACTTCGTGCTCAATCGACACTGGACGTTCGACGCGCGCGAGGGCCAGGCCCACGCACAGGCGATGCGCTTCATCGTCGTCAGCCTCGCAGCCTTCGGCGTCAGCCTGCTGCTGCTGACGGTGTTCGTCGAGAGCGCCGGCCTGGCCAAGGTTCCGGCGCAGGCGCTTGCGGTGGCCGCGTCGATGCCCTTCAACTTCATCGGTAACAAGTTGTGGAGCTTTCGCTCGGAGGCCGCCGACGGCGCCGAGCCGGCCCGCTGAGCGGGCCTTCCGGGCCCGTTGGCCGGCCCTGACGGGTACCTATACTCTGGCCTTTCCCCCTCTCGGAGGACTTTTCGTGCAGGAGATGGTCATCTACGGCGTCAGCTTCGACATGGTTGGCAAGCAGCCGATCGTGCTTCTCAAGACGGTCGAGGGCAACAAGTTCCTGCCGATCTGGATCGGCCATCCGGAGGCCGCCTCGATCCTCATGAAGCTGCAGGGCGCGGGCACGCCGAGGCCGATGACGCACGACCTGCTGTGCGACATTCTCGGCGAGCTGGAGGTCAAGTGCACGCAGGTCTCCGTGACCGAGCTGCGCGAGAACACCTTCTTCGCCTCGATCACGCTGAGCGTCGGCGGTCGCGAGCTGGAGATCGACTCCCGTCCGAGCGACGCGATCGCCCTGGCCGTGCGCAGCGGCGCGCCGATCTACGCCGCGGAGGAGGTCATAGCCGAGTCCGCAATCGAGTTCGAGCACGACGTCGAGGAGTCCGAGGACGTCGTCGAGAAGTTCAAGGAGTTCTTGGACGAGGTCAGTCCAGAGGACTTCGCCGCCGGCGACTCCTAGCGGCTAAACGCGCTCTCCAACAGCCGCGCAATGAGCTCGTCAAAGCTCACCCCCCCGGCATCGGCGGCCTGCGGCAGCAGGCTCGTCTCGGTCATGCCGGGGATCACGTTGGTCTCCAGTACCGATAGCTCGCCGGCGTCGTCGAGCATCAGGTCGACGCGCGCGACGCCGCGACAGCCGAGCAGCTCATAGACCTCCAGCGCGAGCTGCTGTGCGCGAGCGGTTGTGTCGTCGGGCAGCTCGGCTGGGCAGACGAACGTGGTCATGCCGATCTCATAGCGCGATTCGTAGTCGTAGAAATCCTCCTCGCGCGGCACTGCCTCGACGATCGGAAGCGCGATCGGACCGCTCGGGCCGTCGAGCACCGAGACGGCCAGGTCGCGGCCTTTGACGTAGCGCTCGATCAGCACCTTGCGGTCGTAGGAGAAGGCGCCGACGAGGGCCGACGGCAGCTCGTCGGCGTTACGCGCGAACTTCACGCCGAGCGCGGAGCCGCCGCTGGCGGGCTTGACGACCAGCGGAAAGCCCAGCGCCGCCTCGACTCGGCCGAGTGCGTCGGCGGCGCCCAGCTCTTTGATCGAAGCCTCGCGCAGCGAGTGAAAGCTCGGCGTGGGGATGCCGGCGCTGCGCATCAGGTGCTTGGCCAGCACCTTGTCGGTACAGCACATGCACGCCGCCGGACCAGAGCCCGTGTAGGGCATGCCGATCGCTTCGAGCAGCGCCTGCATCGTGCCGTCCTCGCCGTCGGGCCCGTGCAGGGCGATCAGCGCGGCGTCGGCCTCGGCCTCGAGCAGCCGCGACACGAGCTGCGCGTCGACGTCGATCGCCACGACCTCGTGACCCAGGCGCGCGAGTGCCTCCTGGGCGTGCGCGCCCGAGCGCAGCGACACGTTGCGCTCCAACGAGCGCCCGCCCTTGAGCACGGCGACGCGCTTGGCGGCGCTCATCGATCCTGTTGACGGCGCGTGCGATCCTCGCGGTCGCGACGGGGTAGCGCGACGACGTCGGCCAGCGGCGCCTCGTCGCGCTCGCCCTGCACGTCGGCGGGCGCTTCGGTCGGATCGGGGTCGCTCGTCTGCGCCGGCGGCGAGCCGGTCAGCGTGCCGTACAGACCGAGCTGCTCGCGCACGACCTTGCCGATACGGCGGATGCCCTCGCGGATGTCGTCGTCGGGAACGCCGGCGAAGTTCAGTCGCATCGAGGACGAGCCACGTCGCCCGTCCATGTACGCGGCACGACCGGGCACGAAGGCGACGCCCTCGCTCTCGCGCGCCTGCGCGAGCAGGTCGGTCGTGTCGATGCGCGCGTCGAGCGTGGCCCACACGAACAGCCCGCCGTGCGGCTCAGTCCACCGCGCGTGCTCGCCGAAGTGCTCCACTAGCGCTGCCAGCATCACGTCGCGCCTGCGCGTGTACAGAGTCTTCAGCTGCTCCAGGTAGCTCAGCCAGCGTGGTTGGCCATGGCCCTCCTGCTGCTTGAAGTACTCGGCTACGAACAGCTGAGTGATCGACGATGAGCAGAGATCGGAGCCCTGCTTGCCGAGGTTGAGCTTCTCGAGCACCGGTCGCGGCGCCACCGCCCAGCCCAGCCGCAGGCCGGGGGAGAGGATCTTGGAGAACGTGCCGAGGTAGATCACCAGGTCGCCCGCGCCGTGGGCGCTGTCGACCTCGGCGTCCAGCGAATACAGCGTCGGCAGCGCCTCGCCCTCGTAGCGGAGCAGCCCGTAGGGGTTGTCCTCGAGGATCAGCAGCTCGCGCTCGTGTGCCACCTCGACCAGCCGCCGGCGGCGCGCGAGCGACATGGTCACGCCTCCGGGGTTCTGGAAGTTGGGGATCGTGTAGATGAACTTCGGGCGGCGGCCGGCGGCCTGCAGGCGATCGAGCGTGGCCTCCAGCTCGTCGATCGGCATGCCGTCGGCGTCCATCTCGATCTGCTCGACCTCGGCCTGATAGGCACTGAACGTCGGCACCGCGCCCGGGTAGGTCGGCGCCTCGGCGACGATCACGTCGCCGGGGTCGATCAGCGTCTTGCAGACGAGGTCGATCACCTGCTGGCCGCCGGTGGTCACGAGCACCTCGCCGGCGTCGACGTGCGTGCCCTCGGCTGCCATCACCTCGACGATGCATTCGGCCGCTGCGGCCATGCCTTCGGTCGGTCCGTACTGCAACGCGCGCGCGGTCTGCGTCGCGGCGACCTGCGACATCAGCTTGGCGTAGAGCTCGGGCGCGAACGTGCTCGTGTCGGGCAGGCCGCCGGCCAGCGAGATCACGTCGGGGCGCTCGGTCAGCGCCATCATCTCGCGCATCGCCGAGCTTTTCATGCCGCGCGTGCGCGCGGCGAACAGCGCCTCGTAACGCGCGAGCTCGTGTGCCGTGGGACGGGCACCGCGCCCGCCGCCAGCTCCGCCGATCGATCGATCCATCTGCTGTCGTCCTATTCGCCGTGGCGTCTGTCAAACCTCGCCCTGGCAAGGGCGAGACGCAGCACGCGTCGTCTATCGTCCCTGACCGCTCGCTGCTGCAGGCACGGTAGCGCAGACGTTGCACGCTGATCGCATGAACGGCATCTTCTTCTACATAGGTCTCGGCGCCGGCCTGGCCGCTGCCTGCGCCCTGCGCCCGTTCCTGCCGGCGCTGCTCGCCGGCGCGCTCGCCTCCTCCAGCGCGCTCGGCGTGAGCTTCGCGCGCGACCCGTTCCACTTCGCGCAGGCGGATTGGTGGCTGCTCGTGGTCGCCCTTGCGCTCGTGCTCGCGTACGCGGCGCAGCTGCTGCTCGGCATGTCGGCGCTGCCGGATGCCGAGCCCGAGCGCAGTGGATCGCAGCCGCTGGCGGCGGCGATCGCCGGTCTCGGCTACGGCGCAGGAGCGGTGCTGTTCGGGGGCACGCTCGCGGCGCACCACGACGCCTGGTGGCCGGGACTGCTCGGCGGCCTTGCGGTCGTTTGGTTGGCCCAGCGAGCGGTGCTGCCGGTGTTCGCGCGCGCACGCGCGAGGCTCGCCGACGGAATGGCCAAACAGGCCTTGACGGTGTATCTCGACGCCGCGTCGCTGGTGCTGGCACTGCTGGTCTCGCTGCTTCACCCGCTCGGATACGTGGCGCTCGCGCTGCTCGTCTGGATGGCGCTGCGCGGGCGCGCGCGTGGCGAGGAAAAGTACGCCGGACTGCGCATCCTGCGGCGCTGATGGCAGTGGTCGGCTCGCGACCGCCAAAGCTCGTGCTGTGCGTGATCGATGCGATGGCGCCGGAGATGCTCGAGCGAGCCGTCGCCTCCGGCGCCGCGCCGGTGCTGGCCACGCTGATGGAGCGCGGGCGCTACGTGCCGGACTGCGTCGCGGCGTTTCCCTCCGTGACGCCCGTCTGCGCTGCCTCGATCGTCACCGGCGTCGCCCAGGACGAGCATCGCGTGCCGGCGATGAACTGGTTTCACCGCGGCGAAGAGCGCTACGTCGAATACGGCTCCAGCTTTCGCTCAGCGCAGCGCTTCGGCATCGCGCGGCAACTGACGGACACCGTCTACAACATGAATCGCGCGCACCTCTCGCCCGACACGTTGACGCTGTTCGAGATGCTCGACGACGCCGACGTGCGCACGGCCGGCACGACGTATCTGATGTACCGCGGGCGCTACCGCCATGAGCCCCAGCGCGACACGGCGCTGACGCGCGTCGCCTCGACGCTGATGCGCCACGCCGTGATGGGCCCGCGCGAGCTGTTCTATGCCGACGTGTTCGCCTCGCGGCGGACCGGCTGTCGCTCGGGCCTGGGCATGCCGGGCGTGCGCGACAGGCACTCCGGCTGCGTCTCCAGCTACATGGTCGAGCACGACCTGTTCGACTTCCTGCTGCTGTCGCTGCCCGACAACGACTGGTACTCCCACAAGCGCGGGCCCGAGGGTCAGCTGCAGTCGCTTGCCCAGGCCGATCTGCAGCTGGCGCGTGTGTGCGAGGCCGCCGGCGGCGTCGATGAGTTCCTCGCAGAGCACGCCGTGATCGCGATGGCCGATCACTCCCAGGCGCCCGTGACGGACACGATCGCGCTGCAGGATGAGCTGGCCGACCTCGGCGTGCTGGCCCCGTCGCGCTCCTCCGGCGAAGAGGAACCGCGCATCGCCGTCTGTCCGTCCCAGCGCGCCGCGATGGTCTACGCGCTGCACCCGGCCGAGCGAGACGCGATGCGCGCCTCGGTCGTCACGCGTGCGCTGGCCATCGACGGCGTCGACCATGTCATGTGGCTGGCGCGCGATGCCCACGATGCGCCGCGCGAAGCCATCCTCGCCAGCACCGCTCACGGCGAGCTGCGCTTCCGCCCCGAGGGCATCGGCGCGGGCGCGCCGCAGGGCCGAACGCTTGAGGATCCGCGGGGGCTGAGCTGGAGCGTCGAAGGTCCGCTGGAGGCGATCGGAGGCTCGGCCGTCGAGGGGCGGCTGCTGACGCCCGACTACCCGGACGTGCTCGCACGCGTGTGGGCGGCGCTGACGTGCCCCTCCTCGGGTGAGGTTCTGTTGTCGGCCGCGCCTGGGTACGAGTTCGTCGACTGGGGACGTCAAGCGCACGTCGGCGGCGGCAGCCACGGCTCGCTGCACGCGTCGGACTCGCTCGGCGCGCTGATCGCCTACGGCGTCGAGCTGCCCGAGCCGCAACCGGCGCAGTGGGCGATCCGCGACGTCGCCGGCCTGGTGCTCGCGCATTTCGGCCTGCCTGACGAGCGCGCCGCCGCGAACGCAGCCGTCGCCTGAGACGCATCGGCTCAAACGCCGCCGAGCTCGCGTTACGCTCGCGTGATGTCACGACTGCCGAGCTGCGCCGCTTTGCTCATCGCCTGCTCGCTCGCGCTGGCGCTGCCGGGCACCGCCGGCGCTGCGGCGGGTGCTCCGGGCAGCGCTCCGCAGCCGGCCACGACGGCTGCGTCGAGCGCCAAGTCGACCCAGTCGGCGACGTCGGACACACCCGTGCCCGTCGCGGCATCGGATACGCCGCCCGCGGGGCGTCGCCTGTCGCCCAACCAGGTGATCGCCAAAGCCGAACGGCTGGCGAAGGTCAAGGGCGCACGCGCGAAATACCCGGGCTCCTACGGCGGTGCGTATCTGAAGCTCGGCTTTCACTGGCAGGTGAGCTTCTTCTCCAAGAACGGCAAGAAGGAGATCGCGCAGGTGATCATCGACGATCTCACCGGGCGCGTGCTCGAACAGTGGACGGGCTTTCAGGTCGCGTGGACGATGGCGCGCGGCTACCCGGGCGCGTTCGGACGCCACGTCAACGCGCTGTACATCTGGCTGCCGATGTGCGTGCTGTTTCTGCTGCCGTTCATCAACTTCCGCCGCCCCTTCTCGCTGCTGCACCTGGACCTGCTCGTGCTGCTGTCGTTCTCAGCCTCGCTGGCGTTCTTCAACCACGGGCGCATCTACCAGTCGGTGCCGCTGGCCTACCCGCCGCTGCTGTACCTGCTCGCGCGCATGCTCGCGCTGGCCCGACCTGGCCGGCGCCCGCGCGTCGGCTCGCGCAGCGATCCCGGTCCGCTGCGCCTGCTCGTGCCGGCGCCGTGGCTGGCGCTCGGCGTCGTGTTCCTGATCGGCTTTCGCGTTGCGCTGAACGTGACCGACGGCAACGTGATCGACGTCGGCTACGCGGGCGTGATCGGCGCCCAACGCCTGACGCACGGAAAGCCGCTCTACGGCCACTACCCCTCCGACAACGAACACGGCGACACCTATGGCCCGGTCAACTACGAGGCCTATGTGCCCTTCGAGCAGACCTTCGGCTGGGGCGGCACGTGGGACGACCTGCCGGCCGCGCATGCTGCGGCGATCGCCTTCGACCTGCTGGCGATCGCGCTGCTGTTCTTGATCGGACGCCGCGTTCGCGGTCCGAGCCTCGGCGTGGCGCTGGCGTATGCCTGGGCCGCGTTTCCGTTCACGCTGTTCGCGCTGGAGAGCAACTCCAACGACACGCTCGTGGCGGTGCTGGTGCTCGCGGCGATCCTCGCCGCGACCTACCGCTCCAAGCTCGCGCCGCCCGCGCGCGGCGCCTTCGCGGCGCTCGCAGGGCTGACGAAGTTCGCGCCGCTGGCGCTCGCGCCGCTGCTGGCGACACACGGTCTGTGGGACGGCCCGCCAGGGCGCAGAGCGCGCGCTCGCGTCGGCGCGCTGGCGAGCTTTGCGCTGGCGTTCGTGCTGGTCGGCGCGCTGGCGAGCATTCCGGCGTTCGCGCACGACTCGCTGCACACGATCTACGAGCGCACGTTCGTCTATCAGGCCAACCGCGACTCGCCGTTCTCGGTGTGGGGGCTGTACGGAGGCCTCGGCGGCTGGCAGGAGGCGGTGCAGATCGCCGCCGTCGCGCTGGCTGTGGCGCTCGCGGTGATCCCTCGCCGCGTGGATGTCGTCGGCCTCGCGGCCGCCTGCGCGGCGGCGATCGTCGCGGCGCAGCTGGGCATCGACCACTGGTTCTACCTGTACATCCCGTGGTTCTTCCCGCTGGCGATGATCGCGCTGCTGGGGCGCTTCGGCGCCCCGGTGAGACCGGCATCCGGCCTCTTGGCCGCGGCGGGCTCCGCTCCTAGATTGCAGGAGAACGCTCCGCCCGCCGCGGCAGTCAGCTGAGCCGGCCCTCCAGGCCGGCTTACGTTGTCGCGGGACGCGCCATCAGAACCGGCTCTATCGCGTCAGCCCGCCGTTGCGCTGAGCAGCTGATCAGCACGCCCATCAGCCACGGGTCCTCATCGGAGGTCTCGAAGCGCACGGGCATCTGCGTCAGCAGCGACTGGATCGCCTGCTCGCGCTTGACGCCGATCACGCCGCCGCGCGGACCGGTCATGCCGACGTCGGTGATGTAGGCGGTGCCCTGCGGCAGCACGCGCGCGTCGGCGGTGGGCACGTGCGTGTGCGTGCCGACGACGGCCGTCACGCGGCCGTCGAGGTGCCAGCCCATGGCGACCTTCTCGGATGTCGCCTCGGCGTGCATGTCCACGAGCACGTGGTCGACGTCGCCGAGCTCTGACAGCGCCGGCTCGATCTCGGTGAAGGCCGAACGCCCGGCGCGCAGGTAGAGGTTGCCGCTGAGGTTGACCACGCCCAAGCGCAGGCCGTCCCGCTCGACCACGCAGGTGCCGTGGCCCGGCTGGCTGCGCAGGAAGTTCGCCGGTCGCAGGATACGTGGCTGGGAATCGAGATAGGAGTAGATCTCGCGGCGGTGGTAGGTGTGGTTGCCCAGCGTGATCACGTCGACGCTGGAGCCGAGCAGCTCGTCGGCGATCTTCGGCGTGATGCCGAGCCCACCGGCGATGTTCTCGGCGTTGACGACGACGAACGTCGGCGAGTGGCGCTCGCGCAGCAGCGGCAGGCACTCCAGCAGCGTGCGCCGGCCGATGCCGCCGACGACGTCGCCGACGAACAGGATGCTCGCGGAGGCCGCCTGACCCTCAGCCATACTCTGGCGATGGTGGGAGGCGAGTGACAGAGGGCTCTGCGAAGGGCCCCGACGGCTCTGCGAAGGGCCCCGAGGCGACCCCTCCGACAGAGGAGGAGAAACGGCTCTCGTCGGAGCCGGGCGAGCACACGGCCGTGGCCCACGACGAGCCCGCGCGCGCCGTCGTTCCGCGCTGGGTGCAGCTCGCCGTGCTGCCGATCGCGCTGCTCGCGGTGTGGGCGCTCGCGAATGTCGCGGGGCAGGTGCTCGTGCTGTTCATCGTGGCGGGGCTCATCGCGCTGATCCTCAATCCGGCGGTCGCTTTCCTGCAGCGCCGGCGGCTCCCGCGAGGTCTGGCCGTGCTCGCGGTCTACGTCGGATTCTTCCTTGCCCTCGGCGGGATCGGCGTCCTCGTCGCCAACCCTATCTCCCATCAGGTGCAGAAGTTCGCCAACAACCTGCCGCACCTGGTCGACGAAGCCAACGAAAACCTTGCCTCGCTGCAGGAAGAACTGAAGGAAGACGGGATTCACGTCGAACTCGTCAAACAGGGCAAAACGGCGCTGCAGACGATCCAGGACAAAGTCGCCAAGAGCGCGAGCAAACTCGCCTCCTCGGGGGCGGGAATACTCACCGAAGCGGCGGGTGCCGCGTTCGATCTCGTGCTGATCTTCGTGCTGTCGGTGTACATGCTCTTGTACGGTGAGCAGATCGGCAGGCTGGCCCGACGGCTGATGCCCGACGGCGACGGCACCGACGCCGACGACTACCCGCACCTGGTGCAGCGCGCGGTGTCGCGCTACGTCGGCGGCCAGCTCCTGTTCAGCCTGATCATGGGCGCCTCGACGGGCGTCTCGCTATGGATCTTCGGCACGGTCGGGCTGTTCCCGGACGGAAGCAAGTACGCGATCGCGTTCGCCGTCTTCTACGGCGTGATGGAGCTCGTTCCCTATATCGGTCCGATCCTCGGCGCGGCGCCGCCCGTCGTAGTGGCGCTGTTCACGCACCCGATCTCGGCGGTCTGGCTGGTGATCCTGTTCATCGCGCTGCAGCAGCTCGAGGGCCACGTCGTCGCACCGCAGGTGTTCGGCCACACATTGCGGATCAACCCGATCCTCGTGATCTTTGCGCTGCTGCTCGGGCTGCATGTCGACGGCATCATCGGCGCGCTCGTCGCGCTGCCGATTCTCTCGGTGCTGCGAGAGACGGTCGTGTACCTGAGCAGGCATGTGACGCTCGAGCCGTGGGATCGCTCGCGCGAGAGCCTGCTCTAGCGCCATGCACGGCGCGACGCAGGAGGCGGTCGCCGGTCCAGTTCTGAGCGTGCGCTCGCTCGTCAAGCAGTACGGCGCGCGCACTGCACTGAGTGACGTGAGCTTCGACGTGGCGCGCGGCGAGCTCGTGGCGGTGGTCGGGCCCAACGGCGCCGGCAAGACGACGCTGCTGTCGATCATCGCCGGCGCTCAGCGGCCGAGCGCCGGATCGGTGGGCGGATCGGCCGTCGCCGCGGGAACGAGCCAGGTCGGCTGGGCGCCGCAGCAGGCGGCGCTGTACTCGAAGCTCACCGTGCGCGAGAACCTGCAGCTGTTCGCGCGCCTGGAGGGCGTCGCCGACGCGCCCGCCGCGGTCACGCGCATGCTGGAGCAGACCGGCTTGGCCGAGCGCGCCGACGAGCGCGTGCAGCGCCTGTCCGGAGGCAACCGCCAGCGTGTCAACGTCGCGCTCGGACTGCTCGCCGATCCGCAGATGCTGGCGCTCGACGAGCCCAGCTCGGCGCTTGATCCGGGACAGCGCGCACGGCTGTGGCAGTTCGTCGGCGGGCTCGCCGCGCGCGGCACCAGCGTGCTGTTCTCGACGCATCATCTCGGCGAGGTGCGGCGGTATGCCAGTCGCGCGATCGTGCTGGCCGAGGGGGAGGTGCTGTTCGATGGGGCGCCCGCGGCGCTGCTTGGCGCCGGCGATGGCGACGACCTTGAGGCGGCATTTCTTCGGCTGCTGCAGGAGCGGGGGCGCGCGTGAAAGCGCTGCTCGTCAAGGACCTGTTGATTCTGCGCCGCTCGCGGCTGCTGGTGGGCGTGCTGGTGATCTATCCGATCGCCATTGCGCTGCTGATCGGCCTGGCGATCTCTCGCTCGCCGGGGAAGGCGAAGGTGGCGATCGTGGATGAGACGCCGCCGGGGCAGACGGTGCAGGTGGGGTCCGAGCGCGTGCCGGTTAGCACGTACGCGCGGGAGCTGTTCGATCAAGTGCAGTCGGTGCCGGTGGCCTCGCGCGCGCAGGCGGTGTCGCAGGTGAAGTCGGGCAAGGTGCTGGCGGCGGTGGTGATTCCGCCGAACATCGCCGCGCGCCTGGGCTCTGGCCTCAAACAGGCGCAGCTGGAAGTGCTCTACAACGGCAATGCGCTGGAGCAGTCGCTGGTGCAGTCGCAGATCAACGCGGCGCTGGCACAGGCGAACATCGGCTTCTCCGAACAGATCCAGCGCGCGGCCTCGCAGGCGATCGGCGCGCTGCTGAGCGGGCGCAACCTCGGCGTGCTCGGCTCGCCGGACCTGATCGGGCTCGGCCAGATCGCGGGCAAGCTGCAGGGGATCGTCGCGCGCACGCCGCCGGGGGCGGACCGTGCGGCGCTGGAACAGATCGAGTCGTTCGCGCGCTTTGCCTCGCAGAATCTCGGCCTGGCAAAGAACGTGCTGTCGACGATCGGTCAGCCGATCCAGGTCAAGACGACGTTGATCAGCGGCCGGCGCACGCCGCTGAACACGTTCGCGGTGGTCGTGGCGGTGAGCGTGTCGCTGATGTTCGTGTGCGTGCTGCTGGCCTCCGGCGGGCTGGCGCTGGAGCGCGAAGAGCACACGCTGGAGCGCCTGGTCCGCGGGCTGACCTCGCGCACCGGCCTGCTCGTGGAGAAGGGGCTGCTGGCGGCCGGCTGCTCATTCGCGTTGGCCCTCGCGATGCTGGCCGGCATCGGCGCGTTCGTGTCGTTGGACTGGGGCCGCGTGGGGCTGTGGCTCGCTGCGCTGGCGCTCGGCGCTGCCGGCTTCGCCGCGCTCGGCGTGGCGATCGGCGCGCTGGCGCGCGAGGTGCGCGCGGCGTCGCTGCTGGCGTTTCTGCTGTCGTTGCCGTTGGCATTTCTCGCGCTTGTGCCCAGCGGCGCTGTGAGCTCGGGGCTGAACGATGTGATCGGCGTGGTCTCGTTCGTGTTCCCCTTCAAGGTGGCGCTGCAGGCGCTGGACGCCGCGCTCAACGGCGCCTCGCCGTCGATCGGCCTGCCGCTGGTACATCTGGCGGTGCTGGCGCTGCTGTTCGGCGCGCTCGCGCGAGCGGGGCTGCGCCAGGCGGACCGTTAGGCACCGCGCGCGAGGTCGCCACGCCGTGCCAGGACGGCGCCACGGCTGCGTGGGAGGCCGAGAACTCTCTAACCTGAGACTCCATGGCCTTTCCACAAACGCGTATGCGGCGGTTGCGCGCGTCGGCCTCGCTGCGTGGGCTCGTTCGCGAGACGGCGCTGTCGCCTGACCGGCTGGTGCTGCCGATGTTCGTCTCGCAGACCGGCGGCGAGCGCGAGCCGATCGCGACGATGCCGGGAGTCGAGCGGCTGTCGGTCTCGGCGGCCGTCAACGAGGCGCGCGAGGCGGCGGCGCTGGGAGTCTCGGCGGTGCTGCTGTTCGGCGTGCCGGCCGAGAAGGACGAGCAGGGGTCGGGCGCGTGGGACGACGAGGGCGTGGTGCAGCTGGCGACGGCGGCGATCAAGCAGGCGCTGCCGCAGCTGCTGGTGATCACTGACGTGTGCCTGTGCGAGTACACCGACCACGGCCACTGCGGCGTGCTGCGCGAGGACGGCGCGGTGGACAACGACGCGAGCGTGGAGCTGCTGGCGCGCACGGCGGTCAGCCAGGCGCACGCTGGAGCCGATCTGGTGGCGCCGTCGGACATGATGGACGGGCGCGTGCGCGAGATCCGCGCAGAGCTCGACGGAGAGGGCTACACGGACACGCCGATTCTGGCCTACTCGGCGAAGTTCGCATCGGCCTTCTACGGTCCGTTTCGCGAGGCGGCGGGCTCGACGCCTTCGTTCGGCGACCGTCGCGGCTATCAGATGGACCCTGCCAACCTCGAAGAGGCGGTGCGCGAGGCGCTGCTGGACGTGCAGGAGGGCGCGGACATGGTGATGGTCAAGCCGGCGCTGGCCTACGGCGACGTGATCGCAGCGGTAAAGCGCGAGACGCGCCTGCCGGTGGCGGCCTACAACGTCAGCGGCGAGTACGCGATGGTCAAGGCGGCGGCGGCGGCCGGCTACATGGACGAGCGCACGGCGGTGCTGGAGATACTCACGTCGCTGCACCGCGCGGGCGCGGACACGATCGTCAGCTACCACGCCAAGGACGCCGCACGCTGGCTGGCGGAGGAGCGATGACCGAGCCCGAGCCGACAACCGCGGCCGCGCCCCCGGCCGAGGCGCCGCTCGCTGATGTGGCTGACAGCACGCGCGCGACGATGGCGACGCCGAAGCTGCGCAGCCGCAAGGACGGCGCGGCGATTGCGCTGGACGACCTCGATCGCAAGCTGCTGAACCTGATGCAGGGCAGCTTTGCGATCGCGCCGCGGCCGTATCAGCACGTGGCCTCGCTAGCCGAGGTGAGCGAGCAGGAGGTGATGAGCCGGGTGCAGCGGCTGCTGGACAAGCGCATCATCCGCCAGGTCACGCCGATCTTCGACACGCGCGCGCTGGGCTACTCCTCGATGCTGGTGGCGGCGAAGGTCGACCCCGAGCACCCGCACCGGGCGGCGGGTGTGATCAACGAGCACCCGGGCGTCTCGCACAACTACCTGCGCAACCACGACTTCAACCTGTGGTTCACGATCGCCACCGAGCCCGACTCGCAGCTCGGCCTGGAGGGCACGCTGGAGGTGCTGGCGCGCGAGGCCGGCGCGGAGTCGGTGCGCCAGCTGCCGACGTTGAAGCTGTTCAAGATCCGCATGGACCTGGAGATGGAGGGCGACACGGCTGCGCTGGCCAGCGCGGTCGAGGCCAAAGAGCCGATCGAGCTCGACCCGCAGCCCTATGACGAGCGCGACATCGCAGTGATTCGCGCGCTGCAGGGCGACATGCCGGTCATCTCAGAACCGTACGCGCCCGCCGCGAAGACGCTGGGCATGCCCCAGCAGGAGCTGCTGGACCACCTCTCGGCGATGCAGGAGCGCGGTCTGCTGCGTCGCGTGGCGGCGATTCTGTTTCACCGCCGCGCGGGCTTCTCGGCGAACGGCATGGGCGTGTGGAAGGTGCCCGACGAGCAGATCGCCGATATCGGCCGGCGCATGGCGGCGGTGCGCGGGATCTCGCACTGCTACCAGCGCCCGACGTACGCCGACTGGCCCTACTCGGTGTTCACGATGGCGCACGGGCGCTCCAAGCAGGAGTGCGACGCGGTGCTCGAGGCGATCGCCGAGAAAACGGGCATCTCAGAGCGCGCGACGCTGTACTCGTCGACCGAGTTCAAGAAGATCCGCTTGCTGTATTTCACGGATGACTTCAAGGACTGGGAGAGGAAATATGGATGAGGAGTGCCTTTGAGGCACTCCCCGCGAGCGTGCGCGGCGGCGATCGGATCGGCTGATGGCATCGCTGCGCGATAAACGCTCGACGGAGCTGTATCGCCGCGCGGTGGAGCTGCTGCCGGGCGGGGTCAACTCGCCCGTGCGCGCGATGGCTGCGATCGGACGCGATCCGCTGTTCATCGCGCGCGGCGAGGGCTGCGAGCTGGTGGACGTCGACGGCAACCGCTTCATCGACTACGTCTGCTCGTGGGGCCCGCTGATCCACGGGCACGCGCAAGCGCAGGTGATCGCGGCGGTGGAGCAGGCCGCCGCGATGGGCACGAGCTTTGGCGCTGCGACGCCCGGCGAGGTCGAGCTGGCGGCGGCGGTGGTGGTGCGCATGGAGCGGGTGGAGATGCTGCGCATGACCTCCTCGGGCACGGAGGCGTCGATGACGGCGATGCGCCTGGCGCGCGCGGCGACGGGTCGCGAGCAGGTGCTGAAGTTCGCCGGCGCCTACCACGGGCACGTCGACGGGCTGCTGGCGCAGGCCGGCTCGGGCCTGGCGACGCAGGCGCTGCCGAGCAGCCCGGGCGTGCCGCAGAGCGCTGCGGCGGGCACGGTGGTGGTGCCGTGGAACGACGCTGAGGCGCTGATCGCGGCGACAGAGCGTCACGAGCTGGCGGCGATACTGGCCGAGCCGCTGCCGGCGAACATGGGCCTGGTGCCGCCGCGTGAAGGCTTTTTGGAGCTGCTGCGCGAGCGCGCCGACGCGACGGGCGCGCTGCTGGTGCTCGACGAGGTGATCAGCGGCTTTCGCGTGGCGCGCGGCGGCGCGCAGGAGCTGACGGGCGTGGGCGCCGACCTGACGATTCTCGGCAAGGTGATCGGCGGCGGGCTGCCGGCGGCGGCGCTCGGCGGCAGGGCGGAGCTGATGCGCATGCTGGCTCCGGCGGGCGACGTCTACCAGGCGGGAACGCTGTCGGGAAACCCGCTGGCGGTGGCCGCCGGGCTGGCGACGTTGGAGCTGCTCGACGAAGCGGCCTACGCGCGCCTGTCGGCGACGACGGAGCGCCTCGCCGCGGGGCTGCGCGAGGCGGCCGGCGACTACCCGGTGCAGGTCGTTTCGGTGCCCGGTCTGCTGACGGTGTTCTTCGGCGAGCAGGCGCCGGCGGACTTCGCCGGCGCGCAGGCATGCGACCAGGCCGCCTACGCGAGCTGGTGTCGCGAGCTGCTGTCACGCGGCGTGTATCCGCCGCCGTCGCAGTTCGAGGCGTGGTTTCCCTCGCTGGCGCACTCGGCGGAGCACATCGATCGCACGCTCGAAGCGGCAGCGGCGGCGTTTGCGAGCCTGCGCGGCGTGGGAGTCGGAGCGTGAGCGCCCAACAGCGGCCGAGCGTCGACGGAGCGCCCGCGCCGGTACGCGCACGCCTGTGCGCGCTGCTGCGCGAGGAGGGCGGCCTGATCGCCTCGCTGATCGACGGCGCCGAGCCTGACGAGCCGGCGGTGCAGCCTGCAGGCGAGAGTCCGGCGAGCGTTGCCGCGCGCGGCCCGCGCGCGGAGCGCTGTCGCGACGAGTACGAGCTGCTGGTCGAGGCGATCTACGAGGGCTATCTGCTGCACTACGGCACGCCGCGCGTGGTGCGCACGCCGGAGGCCGACCTGCGCGTGCTGGCCGGCGACCGCCTGTATGCGATCGGCCTGGCGCGGCTGGTGGCGCTCGGCGACACGCTGGCGGTGGCCGAGCTGGCCGACACAATCACGCTCAGCGCGCTCGCTCAGGGGGCCGGAGACGCCGAGCTGGCGGACGCGGTGTGGAGCGCCGGCGCGCGCGCGGTGGGCTGGGGCTCCAGCGAGCAGCACCGTCGCGCCAAGCATCTCGTGGCGGCGGGGTCCTCCGAGGCGATCGAGGCGATGCGCACAAGCGCGCTCGCCACGCCGAGCACGCCCTGAATCGCGCCTCGATATTGTTCGCGGTCGGTGTCCGACAAGCATTCCCAGCACAAGTCCAAATACACCGCCGACCGTTTGATCCCGGGCGCCTTCGACGGCGAGACGGTGACGCGGCGGCGCTTCATGACGGGCACGGCGCACACGGCGGGCGGAATCGCCGCAGCCGCCTTCGCGCTTCCGGCGCTGGGCTTCGCTGTGGGGCCGATCTTCAAGAAAACGCCGCACAGCTGGCAGACGGTCGGTACGGCCGGCCAGTTCAGCGAAGACAACTACGTGCCGGTGGTGATCACGCTGACGCCGGGCATCGGCGAGGCGGGCAAGTCGACGGCCTACGTGCGCCAGTTCAACCCGAAGATCGACACCGATCCTGCCGACCAGGGCTCGCAGTACATCGCGATCTCCAGCCGCTGTGCGCACCTCGGCTGCCCGGTGCGCTGGGTGGACGCGGCCGAGCGCTTCATCTGCCCCTGCCACGGCGGCGTATATGACCTGCTGGGCAAGCGTGTGGGCGGCCCGCCGGTGCGCCCGCTGGACCGCTTCTACACGCGCGTGGAGGGCGAAGACGTGCAGATCGGCCCGCGCTTCAGCGTCAACTCAGAGCTGCACCGCTTCTCACCGCGCGACCCGGGCGAGCCGCTGGACGGCATCGGCCAGTACCTCTACCCGTCGCGCCCGAGCGAGCGCAAACTGTAGAGCGAGGGAGAACGCGTGCCGAAGATGCCAAAGCTCCCCGCGCCGCCGCTTCCGGCTGCGCTGCAGGCGCCGCCGCCGCGACCGGGCGAGGGCAATGGCAAGGCCGGCCCACTGGACCTGGGCAAGGAGGCGGGGATCACGGTCGTCGACTGGGTCGACGAGCGCACTTCGCTGAGCAGCGCCGGGCGCTGGCTGCTGTTCCGCAAGGTGCCCAAGGGGACCAACTGGTTCTACACGCTGGGCTCGGCGACTCTGTTCGCCTTCCTCTCGCAAGCGGTCACAGGCGTGTTCCTGGCGATGTTCTACCGCCCGGACCCGGCGGGAGGCGCGTATGAATCGATCCGCCACGTGACCAACGAAGTGTTCCTCGGGCAGTTCGTGCGCGGCATGCACAAGTGGGGCTCGAGCGTGATGGTGATTCTGGTCTTCCTGCACATGGGCCGTGTGTTCTTCTTCGGCGCGTACAAGTACCCGCGCGAGCTCAACTGGGTGATCGGCGTGGTGCTGCTGATTCTGACGATGGTGATGTCGTTCACCGGATATCTGCTGCCGTTCGACCAGCGCGCCTACTGGGCGACGATCGTCGGCGTGAACATCAACGGCACGGGCCCGCTGCTGGGTCCCTATCTCTCGGACTTCCTGCGCGGCGGAGGCGAATTCGGCGCGACGACGCTGTCGCGCTTCTATGCGATTCACATGCTGCTGATACCGGGGCTGCTGGTGGCGCTGATCGGCGTGCACCTGTACCTGGTTACCAAGCTCGGCACGACGGCGCCTCCGTGGTCGAAACCGAAAGAGCGCGCTGAGCTGCGCGAGGCTGAGGTCTAGGCGGCGATGAACCAGCGCGAGAAGGAGGAGTACCTCCGCGGATACTCGATCCAGAAGGCAGAAGGCAAGCCGTTCTTCCCTTACGCGGTCGCCAAGGACGGGGCGATGGCATGCGTGGTGATGGCGGTGATCATCACGATGTCGCTGGTGCTCGGCGCCGAGCTGGGATCGAAGGCGAACCCGACGACGACGACGTACGTGCCGCGACCGGAGTGGTACTTCTTCTTCCTGTTCGAGGTGCTGCGCGTGGTCAAGCCGCCGAGCCTGGTGCCGCTGGCGACGATCGGCGTGCCGACGCTGGGCATGATCCTGCTGTTCCTGCTGCCGTTCTATGACCGCAAACCCGAGCGCCGCCCCGAGCGTCGGCCGATCGCGACGATCACGGGAATCGCGGTGATCGGCGCAATGGCCTTTCTCACCTACTCGGGCGCGAACGCGGGATCGCCGACGGCGATCGAACTGAAGACGCCACAGGCTGTGCTGAATGCCGGCGGCACGCAGCTCGCCGAATACGAAGCGGGCAAGAAGGTGGTGGCGCAGTCCGGCTGCCTTGCCTGTCACAAGATCGGCGAGAACGGCAACGACGGGCCAGGGCCACAACTGACGAACATCGGCGAACGCGTGAACCGTCAGGCAATCGCACGCACGCTGGTGAACCCGACGGCGCCGATGCCTTCGTTCAAGAACCTGCCGCCGAAGAAGTTCAACGCGGTTGTCTCCTTCCTGACAGAGCTGAAGCAATAGCCTCGAGTCATGCGCGCTCAGCAAAGCGCCGGGTCACAGGCCGGACGCTTGGAGGCCGCGCAGGTTCGCACGATGTTCGACGGCATCGCCGGCGTGTACGACCTGCTCAACACGGCGATGACGGCCGGGCTGCATCACCGCTGGCGCGCACGCGCTGCCGATTTGGTGCAGGTGGGCGCGGGCTCGCGCGTGCTCGACGTGGCGACGGGAACGGGTGACCTGGCGATCGAGCTGGCCGCACGCGTGGCGCCGGACGGCCGGGTGGTCGGCAGCGACTTCTCCGAGGGCATGCTGACGCGGGCGCGAGCCAAGGCGACCTCGCGCAAGGCCGACGGCGTGGAGCTGAGTTTTCAATGGGGCGACGCGCTGGCGCTGCCGTATGACGACGACGCCTTCGACGCCGCGACTGTCGGCTTCGGCGCGCGCAACTTCTCAGATCTCGCGCGTGGCCTCGCGGAGATGGCCCGCGTGGTGCGCCCCGGCGGGCGCGTGGTCGTGCTGGAGATCACCACGCCGACCAAGCCGCCGCTGTCGTTGTTCTACGCGGTGTGGTTCGATCGCGTTGTTCCGGTGCTCGGCCGCCTGGCACAACTGCTCGGCCGCCTGCTGTCGCCGCTTGGCCGCTTCAGACGCGGCCGGGGCGGCGGCTCGTCGATCGCCGACGCCTACACCTATCTGCCCAACTCGGTCAAGCGCTTTCCTGGCCCCGTTCAGCTGGCGGCAGAGCTCCAGCGCGCCGGTCTGCAGGAGATCCGCTACGTGCTGCTGGCCGGTGGCATCGTGGCGATCCACTCCGCAACCGTCGGCGCCGGAGACGCCGCATGAGCACGGTTCACAGCACGCCCGCCGCCGACTCGCTGAACGGCGTGGAGGGCGTTGACGCGATCATGCGTCGCGGCGGCGAGAGCCTGCGACGGCGCATGTCGCGCGCCGAGCTGCATCTGGAGAACGTGACAGCGCAGGCCGGAGCACCACTGGCGTCGCCGGCGAGCGCGACGATTCGCGCCGGCGGCAAGCGCCTGCGTCCGCTGCTGGTGGTGCTCGCGTCGGAGTCCGCGGGCGGGCCGCCGGACACGCCCGACGGCGAGGAACGTCTGCTGCGCGCAGCCGTGGCGGTGGAGCTGGTGCACTCGGCGACGCTCGTGCACGACGATCTGATCGATGGCGCGCAACTGCGCCGCGGGCACCCGACCGTCGCGGCGGTGGCCGGCCGCGAGCTGGCGATTGCGACGGGCGACCTGCTGTTCTCGCTGGCCTTCGCCGAGCTGGCGCGCAACGAGAGCGCGACACAGCTGCGCGCGCTGTCGGATGCGAGCTCGGCGCTGGCGGCCGGCGAGCTGCTGCAGCGCGAGGATGCCTACGCGGCGGACGTCGCCGTGGAGCGCTACCTGCGCCGCTGCGAGCTGAAGACGGCGGCGCTGTTCGAGGCCGCCTGTCGTCTCGGCGCGCTGACCGCTGCCGGGGGCTCAGACGAGCTCGCCGACGCGCTCGGTGCGTTCGCTCGCCGCATCGGTCTGGCCTTTCAGATGCTCGACGACGTGCTCGACGTGTCCGGCCCGGTCGAGCGCACGGGAAAGTCGCGCGGCACAGATCTGCTCGACGGCACGGTCACGCTGCCGCTGATTCTCGCGCGCGAACACGACCCGCGCCTGGCGCAGCTCGACCTGGCGTCGCTGTCGGGCCCGTCGCAGGCCGAGGAGCTGTGCGAACGCATCGCCGCGACCGGCGCGCTGCACGAAGCACGCGAGCGCGCGCTCGCAGTCGTCGCCGACGCCAAGGCGGCGCTCCCCGCGATCCTGCCCGACGGCCGCGCAGCGCTGCTGGACCTGGTCGCCGACGCGGTCGTAGAGCGCTACCGCTAGGGCCGAGCAGCACTAGGCGGCCCGGATGGCCGCCCCATGTAACGGTCGTGGCGGCCGGAGCGTCACAAGTTGTAGCCCAGAAGCGGAGGCCGGCTCGACAAGAAGGCCGGATGTCGGTCACAAGTATGTGCCGAGCCTGGCGCGCCGTCAGAAGTCAGAAGGCACGATCAGATCCGCGTCCAACGCACGCACGAAGAAGTCGACTTCCTCGGACATGTTGGCGTGCGTCATGCGCCGCAGATCGCCGAGCAGCGCTCCGGCTGCGCGGTCGAGCTCGTCGTCGAGCAGTTCGACGGCAGCCTGCTCGAAGACGCCCTCGCGCCGTGACTCGCAGTCTGGGCAACGCAGCACGATGCGCCAATGGCGGACGCCTTCCTCGCACCAGTCGAGCGGGTAGACGAGCTCGCCGGCACAGTTGAAGCAGACGTGCAGCTGGTCCGGCGCGCAGGCGCCGGGCTTGCGCTCGGCGCTCTGCGACGTTGCCTTGGCGCCCGCCGTGGGGGGCTTGGGCAAACGCGGCGGGGTGTCTGGGCTCTCGTTGGGCTTCATCGGTGGCTCAAGCGCTACATCGACGCCTGGCGGCGGCTGCTTTAGCGCTGTGCTTGCGCCGCTGACGATCGACGAACGGCGCCGCCGACAGCCCATTCGACGGGGGTGTGGGCCAATCGCTCGGTGGTAGGTTCAATTGGCCCATGGCCACCGCCATTCGCCCGATCTCTCACGAGGACAGGCTCAGTCTCGTGGAGCACCTGGAAGAGCTGCGCACGCGTCTGATCATCAGCGCGGTGGTGCTCGCGATCGTGTTCGGCGTCTGCCTGTGGCAGAACCACGAGCTGCTGCACATTCTCAACAAACCGCTGCAGACGCAGACCAAGAAGCAGGTCGCCAAGGGTGAGGGCACCGTAGGGCAGGCGGTGCTGGCGCAGCAGAGCCTGTTGAAACTCTCCGGCGACACGCAGGCGGCGATGCGCGCACTGCAGAAACCCGACAGCGGCATCTCCGCCCAGGCGCGCGCCGAGCTGCCGGCGTTGATCGCGGCGATGAAGGCGGACGTCGCGAAGATCCCGCGCAAGCCGGTCGGCGACAACCCGGTGACGCTCGGTGTCGGCGAGCCGTTCACGACGACGATCACGGTGTCGCTGCTGTTCGCGCTGGTGATCTCGTTGCCGCTGATTCTCTATGAGGTCTACGGGTTCATCCTGCCGGCGCTGAGCCCCGATGAGAAACGCATCGCGCGTCCGCTGCTGGCCGCCGTGCCGCTGCTGTTCTCGGTGGGGGTGGCCTTCGGCTACTTCGTCGTGCTGCCGGCGGCCGTGCGCTTCTTCGTTAACTTCAACGCCAGCGAGTTCAACGTGCTCGTGCAGGCGAGCCAGTTCTACAAATTCGCGGCGACGGTGCTGCTCGCGATGGGTCTGGTCTTTCAGGTGCCGGTGGTGATCCTCGCCG
The DNA here is from genome assembly GCA_036264175.1 of Solirubrobacteraceae bacterium. Lineage (GTDB taxonomy): Bacteria > Actinomycetota > Thermoleophilia > Solirubrobacterales > Solirubrobacteraceae > Palsa-744. Next base: position 2,704 of record DATARK010000112.1, on the reverse strand, counting down.
CGACGCGTCTGGGGCTGGTGTCGGTGGAGCGCCTGCGCAAGAGCCGCCGCTACGCGATCGTGGCCTGCGCGGCCGTGGCGGCGTTCCTGCCGGGAGACGCGATCACGCTGGTGCTCGAGACGGTGCCGCTGTATGTGCTGTATGAGGCGAGTATCCTGGTTGCCTCGCTGGTGGCCCGTAGGACCGCCGCGAGAGAACGGGGCGCAGGAGAGTCTCAGGGGAGTCCTGCGCCATACCCCAGCGAGCAACCAGCGGAGCCAAGCGTGCAGCAGATAATCGATCACGTGGATCCGGATCACACAGACTGATGCTGTTCGATCTGAGAGGGCGTCACCGGCGCCGCGCGGTCAAGGTCATCTACATCGGCCTGGCGCTGCTGATCGGCGGCGGCCTGGTGCTGTTCGGCGTCGGCACCGGGGGCGGGAGCGGCGGCGGCCTGCTCAACGCGGCCAGCGAAAACGAAGGCTCCGGCGGGGCGAGCTTCGCCAGCCAGATCAAGAAATACGAAAAGACGATCCAAAAGCAGCCGAACAACGTGGCGGCCTGGGAAAAACTCACCGCGGCCGAGTTGCACGAATCCGGCGGCGAAGCCTACGTCAACCCGACGACCGGCCAGCCGACGTCGAAGGGCAAAGAACTGTTCGCGCGCGCTTCGCGCTCGTGGGAAAGCTACCTCGCGCTCAACCCGCCCAAGCCGAGCACCGAACTTGCCAAGCTGATGTTGCGCGTGTACGGGCCAGAAGGGCTCAACCAGCCCAGTGCGGCCGTGCAGGTGCTGCAGCTGGTCGTCGCCGCCGAACCGAAAAACGCCTCCTACTACGCGCAGTTGGCCGAGTTCGCCTACAAAGCCAAGAACGCGCGCGTGGGGGATCTCGCATCGACCAAGGCCGTCGCGCTGGCGCCGAGCGCCCAGCGAGCGCGCGTCAAGACGGAACTCGAAGCCGTCAAGAAGAACCCCTCAGGCACCGAAACGCTGACCACGACGACCAACGGCACCGTCTACACGGGCAAGCCCAACGGCAAAGGCGGAATCGAAGCCACGGCTGTGGGTCCCGCTCCCAAGCCACCCAAGACGACGACCTCGAAGAGCAAATAGCCGTATCCCCGCCCGCGCGGGCTGCCGACCGCCGCCTCGCGGCGCTCCGCGGTGTGGCTCGGCTAGAATCGCTGCCGAGCCGGCCGGTTTGCGCCGGCGCCCTCCCGGGCCGTTAGCTCAACCGGCAGAGCAGGGGCCTCTTAAGCCCAAGGTTCCGGGTTCGATTCCCGGACGGCCCATTTGACGTACAGCGCGCCGTTTGGGCGTTTTCCGCCTCTCGACGCATGACCTCGGCTTCGTCGTCTGCGAGGAGTCAGAAACGCCGGTTTCTGCGCCTTGGCCTCCTGACTAGCGTCCGTCCGCGCTTCGGTCGCTGAGCGCCCCCGCCGAGGGCCGACGCTAGCTATGTCGCTGCTTGATCGACTCATGTCGTGCCGCCCTGTCGGTCAGGGCCAGAACGCCGTCGGCTGGAATGCCGCTCGCCAGAGCCTCGCCAAGGCGTTGGAGCGGTCGCCACGCAGCGGACTGGTCTGAGCGTGCGACGTCGTGTAGCAAGCGCGGGCCGTCGGCGCAACCGGCGACGAGACCTATCGCCTCGTGGGCCAGAGCTGAAGGTCCTCGGGCTCGGAAGTCGCGGGACCCGGGGCTGGGTTCTCGCCGCGTTGGTGTTTCTTGGCGTAGGCATCTATGTGGCCCTTCCCGCCTTTCAGGCGGAACGCCCGGTGCCTCGACCGTGGAGCTTGTGGCTGAGCACCAACGCACTGACTACCGGCGGCCTGAACGAACCGAATTGGCTCTTGCGCATGACCACGAAGGCTGACCGCGGCTGTCACATGGCAACTGTGATCGGTGCCCTCCAATGGAAAATCCAGGAAGTCGACTCCGTGGTCTCTCCTGAACCGGATCGCTACATCCTGGGCGTCGAAGGAGTCCGGGTCTTCTCGCTAGAAACCCGCGGGATCGACCATGTCAATCCTGCGCTCACACAGCAATGGCACACCACGCCGATGTCGCAGGTCCAGGGCGCGTACGTCGCCGAGGTCCCGGCTCCACTTTGGCCAAATAACGTGGAGCCGGCTGAATTTCGTATGAAGATCACCGCAGCTCGCAGCGCAGGTGTTCGGTCTTGCTACCTCACTAGCCCTGGGCTAGGTGAAGCGCGCGAAGGCGCACCCCCTGAGGAAGAATCCAACCTCGATAGCGCCGTCGGGACGCTCGCCACCTCGCGGCATGACCCAGACAACCTCAACTGGCCAATCGCTTTGGACGCGGTCGACGAAATGAGCGTTCCGGGGCAGGAACCAGAAGCTGCCGCAACCAACGCGGCCCTTGCTGAGCAACCCGGCGCCGCTGTCACGACGTGCAACACGCACCCCGCCGGGCCCCTTACCGCGCACGGGGAAATCGACCGCTTCGGTGAATATCGCCAGAGCCGCGCGAAACGTCCCTGTGCTGGTGTCTGGCGATTTCAAACGCGAGACCGGCAGACCTTCTTGAACGGGAGCACCTTCATATCAGGCATTCTGCTGGGCGGCGCTCTCGGCATCTTGATCAGTGCAGCGATGGGCTTCTCGGTTGTCGTGACCGCAGTCCGCGAGCGGCGGGCGGGCGGGCGAGCGTAGTGAGCCATGCTGGGTCAGCCACATCGAGCGTGATCTGCCGCTGAGC